>CAYUVZ010000001.1:0-9274 GCA_964448265.1 uncultured Candidatus Peribacteria bacterium
TAGAGTACTTGGTTTGGGACCAAGGGGTCGCGAGTTCGAGTCCCGCATCCCCGAATCTTAATTAATGGGCGTATAGCTCAGTTGGTTAGAGCGCATCTCTGATAAGGATGAGGTCGATGGTTCGAGTCCATCTATGCCCACCATTAAAAAATCATATTACATATATAATAGGGATGAGGTCTCCGCCAGGGCGGATATGCCCACCATTAAAAAATCTGCGATTCATTCGTAGTTTTTTTTAAGAAAACTTTTTACTATGGATTTTTTCATAGGCATGTTGCCCAAGATAATTCGCTGTCGCTAAAGGAGACTTTGTATCATATGCAACCACAAGTTGAGAAATATCGGGATTGAATCCGCCCATTCATCTGGTAGCATTCCATGTGACTCCATAGACTTTGCTCTTGGTGTATTTTTTATTTTTGCCATACTTTTTATCCTGTCATATTTTGGAAAGCATTGTATACCCCACATGATTGATATCTATCCATCATTCTGCTGGGCTCCATGCACCAGCCTCTTGTAAACCGAATAAGTGCACAAAATTCATACATTTACTTTCCTCATCATCTCCTGGGAAAAGACTGATGAAAAATTCAACCTCAGCCCTATCTTTGAGGAGACCTTTATATTGTTTTCTACATTCTCTTTCTGCAGCTTTGCCTGTGAGATAGGTATATCAAGGGACTCATGTTTTACCATGCGAATCGTCATGTTCTCATTTAAATATATCTCTGCCATTATGATCTGCTGTGAGCAAAGAAAATGTTTTTCTCATTTTGATCATTTCTATCTTTCCATCAGAAGTAATGCTGATATTTTGTTTCATATAGTGTTGCCACTTGGGAGTCAATCATTCCCAAACTTTAGCATATCCTTGATGAGAAGCAAATGGGCAAGGAATCGCCTCATATACTTTTTCTTCAAGAGCAATAGTTTTTTTGGCTAATTTCTTTTTGATCGCAGGAACTAGAGAATTAATTTTTAGAATATCAAAAAGTTCTTCCTTTATAGTTTTGGTAGGAGTATGCATATATGGCAAATATTTAACATAATGATTTGCAGATGATCAATAATAACGCTCGTTCATGGATGACAATCATAATAAAGTTTTTATTGCGTACAAAAATTATAACCAGAATCCGTTTTTTTGCAAATTTCGGAGATAAAAAATAAAACATAAATGGAGATTGAAAATCTATGTCTAATAGATAAGGTATTTTTTATCTGCACTTTAAGCTTTCATAGAAATCAATATGAAATATTTTGGTATCACCATCACCGACAAGAGCCCTCGAAAGCGCAATCTCAAATACATGAGTATCCCATTCGTAGTAATCATCAGTATTTGTTTCATTTTTTTTGCATTGTCTGCAAATATAGGAAGTATATTATTTTCCAAAAACAAGGTGGATGTATTCAAAGAAGATTTGGGGCAAATCGCATTCTATTTCCAACCCATAGACAAACAATTAGCCTCATTTTTCACAACCGTCGATGATATCAGTCAAGGATATATGAAGGGAGAAAATATTTTTCAGACCAAGTCAGGAGAGATAAATACGTGTCGAAATTATGTAGTCGACCATAAGGATTACTTGAAAAGGATGGGGTTTGCAAATTATGATCAAGTGATCGATGTGTTAGTTGATTTAAAAAAATATCAAAAAGATTTTTTCGCTCTGATGGGAAATAATAAGCCATACAATTATCTCATCATCTTGGAAAATGTGAACGAAAAAAGACCCAATGGATGATTTTTCTGATCATTTGCATTTCTCACTATCGACCAATGACATATCAAAAATCTAGAAATCGTAGATTCATATTATCCAGACTTCATCGCCTATCAGACGCGTATCATGGCACCGTCATGGACATCAGTTTTTCTGCCTGATCGCAAGATTGGATTCATCGCAGGGAATAAATTTGGCTTCACGGATATCGATGGAAAAAATCTGAAAGATCTCTACGAATTGATGTTTAACAAAACGTATGAAATGTGGAAAGTAGAGAAAACCATGCAACCCGATCTGTACAATAAATTGCTCTGACAAGATATCAAAGGCGTGATTTTCCTCAGGTCTGACCTCCTAGAAAAGATATTCCCAAATTTCAAACAAAAGGAACGAGAGCGACAATTTCTCAACGCATCAGTCGATCTCATCAGGAAAGAAGTCCGCGGGAATAAAAAAGAAATGTATATCAAAGAAATCAAAGCCTATTTCGATGCACAAAAAGTGAATATGATCAAAAACGTCATCAATAGATTTGACGAGATTGCAAATAAACAGTACCTCACTTTCTACTTTTCCAATATCTCCACAGGATTTGAAAGTGTACTCCAAAAGCACAATCTCACAAATACTTTCAACACCGGGAATATTTATTTTCGAGATACCAATACTTCGTACAACAAGATAGATTCTTTCGTCAGCAAACAGATCCAAATAGTCGATGGCAAAGGATTGATCGTCAAAGACAGCAATAGCGACATCGTAAATATCCAAGATCTAGCCAAAGGAAATTACACAATCAAAGTGTCCTACAATTTTAGTATCCCTGACTACTATCCGACCTTCATCCAAAGTCTAGAAAAGAAATATGCAATTCAGATTACCGACAGGGAAAAAGCAATATTAGGCTTGAAATCATGAATGTACGAAGAACCCGGTCAAGGCAAAATCAGAAAACGACGAGAAAGTAAGTCTACGATCTATTTTCCACAAAATATAAAAATACTGAATGTCACGGGCGATATGTATTACCAAGCACCGTTTTATCCCCCTTTCGCGAACGGACTATTTTATCAGATAGGAAGTATACAAAACGACTCCCAAAGAGGGATCAAAATAGAAGTAAAGATAGAGTAAAGATTGTAGATTTTTGCCTCGTCCCAAAAGCAATGTATAGAAATTAGAGTTGAAAAACGAAAGGATTTCAGTAGTATGCTACAAGCATTTATCTTTTTACCGCAATAGCATGTTTTGAAAATATATAGAATCCATACTCAACCAGGCTGTTTATGAAAAAGACGACAATTGAGTAATCATCGCAAAAGTACCTTGATATGCAGGATATTATGCACAGGGAGATACTTTTGAGGAAGCTAGAGAAAATCTCGTTGATGTAATAGAAATCATGCTTTTGGACAGCATAAAGTCCGGAGAAATTGATCTCATCCAGCAAGTGAAGAATTTTAGTTCACAAAAGTTGGAATATGCCTAAAATATTGCCACTTACTTTCAAAGAAGTTGTGAGTAAACTATCTAAACTATGATATGAATGACCATTTTATGGTGGCAAGCATCCCATGATGAAGAAAAACGGGAACAGAATCCCCGTACCAAAACATTGAGGAAAAACAGTTTCTCAAGGTGTGATAGCATGTATTATCGACCAAATATGATTATCAGTTGAGGAATGGAACGATTTATAATTCTCAAATCGTATCATACTACACACCATTCCCACAAAAAGGCAAGACAAAAGGACGGTTTTGACCTTTTTTTTTGACAAAAAAACAATTGGGAGTAGTATTGAGTATAAGTATTTTATACGATTACATCCATACAATGAGCATAGAGATCACAACCAAAGAAAACACCAAAGTAAAGCTTTTTGAAAATAAAGATACCATTAGCGAAACAGAAGCTAAGGCTATTCAAGAAAATTTGACCGCATTTCAAAAGGAATTTTCAACAAACAAAAGAGAAATAGTCAAAGGACTCAACACAGTAAACCAGAAGCAACTCGTCGAGCTCTACAAAGATCCTGAAGTTAAAAAACAATTAGACCGATTGGAAGGAAATCTAAAAAATGCAAACGATCAAGAATTATATACAAATTACAATAATTTCATAAAAAATACCAAACCATGACAATGAAGAAAGTTAATGTGACTCATGCAAGCGGCTTCTGCTGAATGTATGAAAATCATGAATGGCGAAGACTGGAAACAAAAAGATATCAAAACAGTATTGAAAGATCAGTATTATACAGGTATTTCAAACTCTGGTATCGACGGAATCATGTGACCAAATACGACATCTGTATTTATCAACATTTTGCAAAGAGATACAACATTAGAACAATTTAATGGAAAAATTTCCAAAGCATTGATCAAGAAAATATATGATGAATGTAAAGGAACAGGCGAGAATACGAATATCGACAAGGATCAAAATAAAGACAAAAAAATCATCACTCCAATCATTACCCCAATCATTACCCCAATCATTACTCCAATCATTACTCCAATTAATCCGACGAACACTAATACCAATGCCACTAACAACGATCTACTTTAAAAACTATTTTACTCTATTACAACTATTATCATGAACTCATTAGAAACATCACTCAACAAGATCGAGATGAAAAATGAACAACCAAAAGATGTAAACATCAAAAGCAACGAAACAGCAATCGAAGGTGCAGAAAAGCCAGAAATGGCTATCGTCGAAGGGTTGGTTTTTAATAATATCTCCATCTGAGGGAAAAAACTTCTAGAAAGAAAATCCGAATATTTTGATGATGCAGAGAAAACTAAATGGAAAAACAATATTCCAAATGATACCATCAAACGAAAAGTTTTGAAAACTGCTGACAACAAATACCAACTCAGCTTTGGATATTTGCTCAAAGATAAAAACGAAAAAGCAATCATAGATAAGAAACAAGTCATAACTATCGATTTTACAATCAAAGAGGGGACAGACTACAAAAAGGTGATTCTCACTCCAAGCAAAGAACAGAAAGAGACTATAATCACCGATACAAACGGGAATGAAAGATTTTTTAATATAGCAAGCGCATTACAAACCGACGGTGCTGATATTCAAATCGAAGAAAATGAAGAGAAAACACTGAAAGCAATGTATGAGAAAATCAATAAGTATGAACTATCCGAAGACAAAGACTTAGATACACTTCTAGATAAAACTGAAATGTCTGATCTAAAATTCTTGAAAGATATAAAATTAAGTAAGGAGATTAACAAGCAAGATCCTAGCGACATTACCAAGGGATTTGTGAAGAAAATATTTATAGACCAAAAGGAAAAATACTATCCTCTCGGTGAAATGAAATTTGATAAAATGACAGAAGCCTATGCTGAATGAATACCAACAATAAAATTTAAATTTCTATACGAGGACATTTCTATCCCCGTGACCATCGATACAAAATGAAAAAAATTAACAATGACCAAAGACAATGAGCTAGAAAATAAATTGAATATATTGGCAGAAAAAATTATGAAACAAAAAGATCAAATTGTAGAATATATGAATAATACAACTGTTGCAAGCGAAGACACCTTTCCAATATTATTCAAAAAAACAGTAAGTTATAAGACAGAATTAAATGCTCCTGATGTATATAAATGACTAAACATAGAAGGAACTTATAGTTATGATGTAGGGAATACAAATGTTTTAAATTTCACATTTACACAGACAGGAGAGATTCAATTACAAAATAATTTGTGAAAAAGTGCAGATACTATTTACTATCATACGAAGAATAATGAATACTATGAGATTAAAATAAATAAAGAACTCAAGAGACTAGATTTCAAACAAATAGATGTAAAAAACTTTCCTTATATGGAAGCAAGACCACAATTAGACCATGAGCCATCATCACTTACCAACGCATTATTTTACTACAACGATACAGATGAAAAAAACGATAATGGTGACCTCATCAAGATAGAAAAAAGTAGCTATTTCGACAAAAAATGAAACTTCTTAACTAAACTTCCTGTCACAAAAGATATAAACAAAAATCTTCGAAAATTGGAGACAAACACCATTATAGTAAATCCACAAGAGTTGTTAAATGACACTTCTTTTGATTTCGAAACTATACTCTCTACACAAGGGATATTTAAATCGGAGATCAAAGACATCTTTGAAGTACAATTTATTGAAGCATACAAATCTATAGTCCTAAAAAACAGCGTCAAAGTAAAAAAAGACACAGGATGATACGAATACTACGCACTTGAACAAGATTCTGATGGGAAAATTACCTTTACAAAAGACAAAGAATTGGAGATTAAAGCCAAAAAAATTATCGATAAAATAAAAAATGATATCAAGACGCTTGATAAATTGGACAAGATTCAATTACGAGACACAGAGAAAAATGCAGAAATAAAGCTCACCTGAGGGATGAGGATATTCCCGTTGGATAAAACTTACAGACTATCGTTTCTCAATAGCAACACAGAAAAAGATAGACAACTACTCAAATCTTTCGTCTACAACAAAACAACAAACGAAAAAGAAAACGCTGGCGTGGAAACAATAGGATTAAATTTAGTTGTCGACAAAAATAATGAAATAAGCATGAAGCCAATCAAAGGAAGCTTCATCCTTGGAAAGAAAGGACCAAACATTGCGAGCCAAACATACAAAAAAATCTATTTTGAAGATGGTACACTACCAAAATTAAATCTAGACATCAAACTAGAAAAAGTAAATTTCAAATAGTATTGCAAACAGAAACATATGAGGAAAGTCTCTCCTAATAAACTGGGGGAGATTTTTTCTAGTCAAAATTTTTGCCCTCGATTTTGCAAACTGATTAAATATAATGTCTACAATTTCGCCTAGGCGGAGAACATTTTAATATGTAAACATGCCAACATTTATCCCACCACCAAAGCAATCTGCGTCGACGCCTCCTGTATCGGCAATCCATGAATCATGGAATACAGAGGTGTAGATTTACAGACAAAGAAAATCCTCTTCCACTCTCCCAAATATCCTGAAGGTACAAACAATCTGGGAGAATTTTTGGCTATCCTAGACGCTATCAAGTATATCCAAGACAAAAAAGCGAAATACGACTGCATTTACTCCGACTCTGAAACAGCCATTGCTCGGATGAAATCCAAAAAGATTAAAACAACACTAAAATATACAGACAAAACAAAAGAGCTATTAAACAAACTTCAAGACGGAGTAACACGAGTCAAAACACATGATTTCACGACACCCATACGCAAACGAGAAACAGAGATACGATGAGAAATCCCAGCAGATTACCAGAGGAAATAATTTAGTCTGTCGTCCTGAACTCGTTTCAGGACCCAAATTGGATGCTGAAATAAATTCAGCATGACAGCAAACCTTTTAATCTTCCAAATCTTTTAATCTTTTAATCAGTTTATGCACCTCAACAAACAATTTAGATATATCGGACTTGATTTCGAAACGACAGGATTGGACGTCAACAAAGACGAACCGATTCAGATTTGATTGATTGAATTAAATGCTGAGGGTGAGATCATCCAAGCATACGAATCGCTGATCAAACCAAACAAAAAAACTGACGAACTCAAACATATCGTCAACTTCATCACGGGATTGCGTATCGAAGACCTCAACGATGCTCCGCAAAGAGATGTCATAGCACATGATATTCAGAAATTTTTTGGTCCAGATACCATCATCATCGGACATAATGTGAAATTTGATCTCGGATTTTTGAATAAATACTTCCCAGAGCTCACCTATCATTCCAGTATAGATACGATGCAGCTCGCGCAGACGATAGTCCATTATGCGTCCAGTTACGCTTTGGATGTCCTGGTAGAAGATCTGCAGAGTGAGGAGAAATTTAAAAAAATCCTGAATGAAAAAGGTGGCAAAGAAGAAAAAGCTCACGACGCTTTTGACGATACCAAAAATAGTTTGAGGCTCTTCCTATATTTCACCAATTACACTGCCGATCTTGCAAAAAAATATCCCAATCTCATACCTATCCTGACACAGACCCAAGGCATCCGAAATGAAATATTTGAAGCGAAAGAAGCCAAAGATATTCCGCAAGTGACGATCAATTTCCCCGCATTGGAAAAGATAGCCCCAAACCATAGAAGCCTCTCCCAGACTGAGAATTCTCTAAACACGGACGCACTAGAAAATCAAAAAAGATACTTCATCGGAAATACAGATATCCAAAGTTTCTTGACAGCAATTGCGAGTAACAAAAATATTATCCTGGCGTTTCAAAACATTCAGAAATTGAATATCGCGAAAACAATTTTAAACGAAATCTGAATCAAAAATGTCGGATTTATCAAAGAAGATCAAACCATCAATCAACAAACTTTTCAAAGTCGATTGAACAAATCAGTGTTTAATGAATCAGAATTTTTATTCGTAGTCAAATATCTTTCACATCTAGACAGAGGTCTTGGACTGCTAGATCTCAACAATGCCAGTGATTACAAGATTTATCACTTTATCAAAGATACCAGAGACAAGACCAAATTTCCGATTATCCTGACGACTCATCATGGCCTCTATGCAATGCTCAATGAGGATAACGATGAATATCCAGATTACGATATCTGTTTTTTCGACACAGAACGACGATACAAGACATACAATTTTTTCTTGTCCTGTCCGGTAGATATGTATTATACTTTGAATTATATCGAGAGTCTCCTCTACCAAGAGAATGCCAGCAGAGAAATCAAGAAAGAAAAAGAAGCGACCTTGAGCCCATTGCATGAGTTTTACAATCTGTTTCAAGTGTTTATCGGAGTGCTGTTTGCTGATACAAAAAAATTATTTACCAACACCGAAGCAGTAAATATCTCTCACGATCCCATCCGATGACACGGAGATTTTTATCAAACAGGCTTGCTACGGACACAGGTCCAGGAAAAATTACAGGCAGTGAAACCTACACTGAACGAAAAAGATTTCAAGGTCGTAGACAAACAAATGACGCACATTCACCAAGTCATGGACGGTGTGGTCAATATGATCAAAAAAATGTATGGAACCTCGGACTTCTATTTCGTCTATGCTGAAGCGCAAAAATACACCGACTGGAAAGAATTTTTGGAGATATTCAAAAACAAAGTCATTTTTTTCTCCAATACCAATATCCAGCTCACTCCAGCGATTACAAAAGAACAAAGCACACTACCACCAAAACAGAAAATGAGCAGCATCAGCAATATCGCAAAGATCATCGAACATATCAAAGCCCAACCCGAGAAAGAATACAGTATTTTCATCTTTTCACCCAAGAAAGAAGAATCTAAAAAAATATTTGAAGATCTCTGCCAAAACAATATACACAAAGAAAGTACACTCCTAGTAGAAAATATCACCGGAGGCATTGGAAAAAATATCTTCAAAGCAAAACAAGCTAAGAACAAGATAATAATCTGATGAAACAACTTCCTGTTGTATCTGTATGCGAGTAAAGTTACAATCAACGAAATCATCCTGTTCAACATCCA
>CAYUVZ010000001.1:9374-25652 GCA_964448265.1 uncultured Candidatus Peribacteria bacterium
AGCAACCCGAGTTATAAAATTTATAGTGCTAACGGCCATCTTCTACGCTTTACTGACAGCAAATGTTTTTCATATTCAAGATATTTTAATCCAACCCGAAAACCCATCTCCTGATTATTTAAATGACGTGGATGCCCTCTTCACAGACCAAGAAGATGTGACACAGTCCTATTACGACACGACAAGTGGCAAACATTTCGCCAGCCCAGATAGAAATGGAATCATCACTTTTGAATGAACATACACCAGTACTGATAAGGCAGACTACACGAACGCATTTAGTAAATTATTTTCCTTCATCGACATCAACTCGACACAGACAGGACAGATTGAATCAGTCATCAAACAAATCAGCATCAGCAATGAAAATGGAAATAGAAGAGGATATGCGACTCGCGATACCATCATGCTCAATTTGGGCTCTGTAAAATCCAAAGACGAATTTGCTCAGCTCATTACCCATGAAATAGGACACATTACAGACTTAGGATATATAGAGGGGAAAAGCACAAGAAAAAGTATTCCCTATACTGAATTTGGACAAAGAGTTTTTGGCATTGACGACCTTTCAATTAAATATTACGCCATTTCACGGACAAGTGAAACCATCAGAAGAGCAGAAGCCAAAAAGAAGGATTTCTGCAGTGGCTATGGCATGAGCGACCCCTTCGAAGACTTCGCAGAATGTTTCAATCTGTATATAAATCACAACGCGCTATTTAAACAAATAGCCAAGACAAACACCCTCCTCAGTAAGAAATATAATTTCATCGCCTGATTATTTAACGGAAAATATATGGTAGCTAATAAGAAAGATATCTTCCTGTTACAATCCTCATCCACACGAAGACCACGAGACACCACGAAGATATAGAAGATTGTCACTCTGACCCCGACTTTTCGGGGGAAGAGTATAACTGTTATAAATGATTAAGTTATATCCTTCGCTGAAACACTCAGGATGACATATTTAATTTAAAATTCAAAAGCACTACCGTTATTCATTTTTAATTATTCATTATCCATTATCAGCGATGCCAATTATCATAACAGGAATTATCCTCACCATATTCGGAGTCTTGGCGATTTATAGCGTGAGCATCCACGAGTCATTTACGCTAACGCTGAAAATGCTTCCCGATAGCCCGTCTAACTATTTCTATTTTTTCAGACAATTGAAAAATATTGGTATGGGGATCATCATGTCAGGAATCATTTATGCCATTCCATTGAGACACCTGCAAAAAGCGAAAAACATCACCATCATAGCCGTCATTTTGATGATCCTACAATTAGCGGTATTCGTGCCTTGAATCTGAATGATCCTCAACGGAGCCAGAGGCTGGATCAATATTCCCTTCCTTCCAAGTATCCAACCAGCGGAATTTTTCAAACTCGGATATGTACTCTTCCTCAGCGGATGGCTGATGAGGAAACGCAATAGAATCAATGAAAGAGATTTCTTCATCTCATTTATCATCCTCAATACCTTCTTGTTTTTTATCTTCTTGCTGATTCCTGATCTCGGGACAGTAATGATTTTGGGAATTGTGGGACTCATCATGTGTCGATATGCTGGAGCCAAAATTAAATATATCATGCGAATGCTCTTTGGTGGACTCGCTGCAGGACTGCTCCTATGAAGTATAGCCGGCATGGTCAGTACGAGATTTGAATATATCCAAAAGAGGTTCACCTACTTTCTAAGTTCCGATGTCGATCCTCAAGCCAGACAGATCTGATGGCAAAATCAACAAGCCTTACTCGCTGTGGGAGGAGGAGGATTCCTAGGCAAAGGCTATGGGAAAGGTTTGCAAAAATTCTGATTTATCCCAGAGGCACAGAGTGATTTCGTCTTCGCTGCATATTCTGAAGAAATAGGATTTTTGGGAGATGCTATTTTGATAGCACTATATTTGTATCTCGGATATTATTTCATGACCCGTCTTCGCACCGTCAAAGACGATCACAAAAAATTGATATGAATCTGAATTTTGTCGCTGATTTTGATACAATCTTTCGTAAATATGTGAGTCAACATCAAGATACTTCCCAATACGGGACTAACGCTCCCCTTCATCAGCTACGGCTGAACTGCGTTGATGGTAAATCTCATGGAAATAATTATACTCTACAAGATAATAAAGAATAAGTAACCCCCTGTCACTCTGAGCGAAGCGAAGAGTATAACTTGTTATTAGTTATTGAGTTATATCCTTCCCCCGAAATTCGTCGGGGTCAGGATGACATAGATATTACAACATTTAAATCACTCCACCATCCACATGAAAATTCACGTTGATAGCAATCACCTTCTCGTCATCGACAACGAGAATATCCCCAAGACCAAAGAATATCGCTATCAAGCATGAGGATACAGTTTTTCTGATTACGACAAAGGACTAATCGTGTTAATCAAAAAAGATTTTAGGATCATCAACCTCAAAAATCTCAGCGATGGCATGAGCGTAGTTTATGTGAAAAACAATACCAAAGAAATAAAGAAACTAGACGAAACAGCGTTTCAGAAAGCCTTTGGACTATTTAAATCATTCGATGAAATCTCAGGTGAGACCTATTTTTTCATCCCAAACATGAAGGAGAAAGAAATGCAGACAAAAAATGAAATGTTGGAAAAATTAAAAATCAAATACAGATTAAAAAAGACGGACAAATGAATCATCACGGATGCAATCCCACTGGACGAACCGATGACCCAACCAGAAGAAATTATCAGTTTTTTATTTGGATTGACACTCTTGCACGGGAAATTAGATAGCCAAAAAGACGAGTTGATATCTATGAAAATCCAGATTCCACTTTTTGGTAATTACCTCAATCATCAAGAAAAGTTAGATAGTGCTATCCAGCAATTACAGCAGATTGGGATATTTATGAAAGTAGATAAACTGATGAATACCAATTGATTGACCTATCAGATCAGTAGCAATGATTACGAATTGCTGGGAATCTTCGCTCAGCGGCACAAAGCGGTTGAAAACTTCCAGAAAGTCACTAAACGCGACTTCACAGATACCATGAAAGAGAAATTGATCAGTTTTTTGGAGTCCGATACTGAGATCCCAAGTGAAGGAAAAGATGAAGTTATAAAAAAGATTAAGGAATGAAGTATCAAGTTATTGAGTAAATAAAGGGACGCTGACCCCGACATGCCGTTGTGGATGGTCGCAAAACCCACCATCTGGGGCTTCTATACGACACCTTATGTCGCACAGAAGCTAGTTGTCGTGGCGTCAGAACAAGTCGAAACATTGTCTTGATTTCTCAAATTCTTTCCTTATATACAGGGAAAGTTTTAGTCTTTCATTCCTTCTCCAATGTTTAAAAAATATATCCTTCAAGGACAAGAAAAAGTAAAAAACAGCAAAATCATAGAAAGAGAAATAGATTTCAGTTACGATATTCTGAAACTCAACAAAATCGTTTCATTCATATGACCAAGAAGAGCTGGAAAAACATTTTTTATGCTTCAAATAGCACAAAAGCTTATCAAGCAAAAGAAACTTAAATTAGAACAGATCGTGTTTTTAGATTTCAGTGAATTTGTAGATAAAAAAGTGGATTTCAATAAAATCGTTGAAAGCTTTTATGAACTTTATCCCAAATTGACGCCATTTTTTATCTTTGATGAAATCCAAGAAGTTACTAATTTCACACCATGACTTTTGTGATTATTTAACAAATGATATAAAATATTCGTAAGCTGAAGCAATTCTCACCTACTTTCTAGCGAAATAGCAACACAGCTCAGAGGCAGATTTTACCAGCAATTCATTCTCCCATTATCGTTTTGTGAATTTTTGGATTTCAAAAAATTCACCAAGAAAGCAGTGTATAGCTTTAAGGAAACAGGGGTTTTAAAGAGCTTTTTTCAAGAATATCTTCTGTATGGTTGATATCCAGAACCTACTCTTATATGAGAAAAAACAATCAAACTCTGACTAATCAAAGATTATTTTGAGGTACTTATTTACAAAGATATCAAAGAAAGATATGCTATCAGAGAAGAATATGTTTTGAAATATTTGATTAAGAGACTCTTAGATGCTACAACCAAGGAAGTGAATATTAACAAGATTTATCAAGATCTCAAAAGCCAAAATATAGCAGTAAGTAAAGACACGCTCTACAATTATACAGAATATCTTCAAAATGTCTTTTTATTCAAAAAAGTAACAAATTTCTACACGAAAGTCAGATGATTTAACAAACTATATCTCTACGACACAGCGTTTTTCAATATGCTTGGTTCAGAGGGAAACCAAGGAAAAAGACTAGAAACGATTATTTTATGAGAACTCATCAGAAGATGAGAAACAATCTATTTCAAACAAAATGAGAAAGAAATAGATTTTTACAGCGAAACCACTGATACTGACTATCAAATATGTTACGAACTCAATAGTGAAGATATAGCAAGGGAACTTGTACCTTTTGAAAAATCTCCTGCAAAACATAAGATATTAATCTATGTAAACGAAAAAGACATTGATATAAAAAAATTAGAGAAAAAAGTAAAAATAATCCGATTTTGGGATTTTCTCTTCAACAAAAAATAATTTATCTTTTTTTAATTTAGGCGGGCTCCTGCGATTAAGCGGTTGAGTCAATCCAAATTGGGGATACCTACCCTCACTTCGTTCGCTCGACTAACACCTTCTGGCGCCCATCTCCGACCAAATAACAAAAAAAAATCCTTTAAGTAGGATTTTTTCTGTTTAATTCAGGGCTTAAGGGGATCGAACCCCTGACAACGGTGGAGTTTACCCCGCAGTATTGCGGGGAAGACCGTTACATATTTAAGATATGAAGATGAAGCGTAAAATTAATTCAAGGGATGAGGGGTTCGAACCCCCGATAGCAGTTCCGAAGACTGCTGTGTTACCACTACACTAATCCCTCTTTTGAATGTCCTGATACCATGATATCCAGCTTCGCTGGACTTTGCCACTACACCAACGCCCCAACATAACGAGAGAAACATAAACAATCGCGCTTGAAATTCAAGACATTGCAAAATCCAAAGAAATAACTATGCATTGAGAAGCATTTTATCTTCTCTTTTTCCCATGAAAAAACTTTTTCTTCTCCTCTTACTGACAAGCACGATTATTATGGCTGGATGTGCCCATACCAAGACGACCGGCACGATCACTCCTGGGACATTTTCTGTACTGAGTGGGAAAGTAGCTAAATACGCCTACACACGAGAGATGAAAAAACCACAACTATCAGGGATGAACAATCGAGATGCTCTACAATATGGGTATCACGAAAAATGGACAACGACATTCACAGTACCCAAAGAGATAGCTTTTGACGCAACGGAACTCAAAGAACTTTGTCAGTCAGGATTTTCTCTCGTCAATGAAGATAATGGAAATACCCTAAAGACCATCCCTTACAAAGATTTTAAATGAGGAGCAACATTTTCTGTCAGTGACAATTACGCTGGTGCAGGACTAGGACTGACATTTTCATCTGCACAAAAAGATTTTCTAACTAATCATGGCCGAGTAATCTTGCAAGCCAATAGCTGATTTCTGACAACAATGCAAGCCACTACGAGATACGAATGAGAAGGCAACGAGCCATCACCACGAAGCAACGACGAACGGGTAAGCAATTACGACGCCATCGGAGGCTCCCCCATAAATTACAAGAGATATCCCTACAACACGATATTTATTACCAGTGATTTACTCTTGCATGTCTATCATAGATTATTTGATAATTCATTGAAATATTATGAAGAGGCGACAGCGAGACCTATGATTACCCAACTTTCACAATCCATGTTTACGAAATTTACCACCCTTGGGGCAAATGAAAAAGATCCTACGCTGAAAAACAACTACGACTTTCTCGCCGCATATTGGTCGATTCCAAATGCTATCTTGATTCCCAACGATGAGATATTAAATATTATCTCGACAAATCAATCTACCCCTGTCGATGGAGAAGTTTCTTCAGATCTCTCCGACACCAAAATCAAAGAACTCACCACCCAAAGACTCGAGACGATGATTCCCAAACTTTCTCCAGCATACAAAAGTATAGTATCCAAAACCCTAGCAGAGATATTGAAAGCTGACAATGCCAATGGGGAGAATCTCCTTATCCAGACTTTTTCTCCAGATTTTTTGAAAAATTTTACCTGATTTGATATGTTAAAATTTGATTTTACTCAGTTTAAACCGAGGGCCCACTACACTACAGATAGTTTGCTCAAGACCTATTTTATGGCGATGAAACGGCTGATGAGAGAAAAACTTTATTTCGTAGATGGAAATATCGCCACAGCGGGATTGATCATGGTAAATAATATCCAAAATGCTGATTTGAAAAATTTCAATACCTATTACACCTTCATCCAGAAATTGATTGGCGAAGATGATGATGTAAATATCAAAGACATGCAGACATTTATCAGCAACCAAAAGCGAACATCAGACCGCGCTATCATAGCAGGCATGACACCGACCATCCAGGCTAAATTGTGAGCGCTCAGACCACAAAAAATTATGTCAGTATCATATACGACTCCACAAGTGGAACAATTGACTGAACAAGAAGCCAAAAATATGACAAATGGATTTATCTTCTTTGGAGAAAAATTTACTATCGATAGTCGATTGTTTGATCAATTTACTGCCGGCTCTGCAGAGAAAGAATCTGAATATAAACCACGAGTGCAAAGTGCATTGATGGCAGCAGACAATATCTTGAATCTCCCCGTCACCACGAAATTTGCTAAACTGCGACTCCAGGAAAACAAGAAAGAATTTAAAATTACTGACGGACAAATCCAAGGATACGACCAAATAAAATCTGACGTTATGAAAAATCCTGAGCTTACATGATTCAACTTTACAAAATCCACCTACCACCAATGGCTAGATATGCTTTCACGACTTTTTGTCCCCAATGGAGCTAAACTCCCCTACTTCATGCAAGACGCACTGTATCAAAATAAATTGCTAAATACCTATCTGGGAAGTTACACAGAATTGAAACACGACACCTTGCTCTACGTCAAACAGGCCTACGCAGAGATGGGCGGATGAGGAAGTGATAGTTGCCAACGGGCAGTAGAACCACCAGCATTACCTGTGCCCAAAGGATATGTAGAGCCAAATATCGAGCTCATAGATACCCTCACGACCCTCACCACAGATACTAATGTGTTCTTCAATGATTCGAAATATACCGACTTCGTCACCTTCCTCAATTTTGTGAAAAAAATCGCTGGAGCTCAGACACAAAACCAAAAAATTTCTGATCAGGATTTCGAAACCTTGAGACTGTATACCAATGGGGATATCGAATGAAACCCCATCCAGTGAAACCTTGTAAACATCACCGCACCCCAAAAACTTTTCTGAGAACCATTGCAGAAGGAAGCGAGATGATCCATCATTGCTGATATCTTTACTTCAGGAATGTATGGTCCACTGTACGAAGCCATTGGTAGACCTTATCTCATGGCAGTCATGGTCAATGATGTAAATGGAGCAAGGATTGTTCTCGGTCCTATCTTTAGTCATTACGAATTTTATACCTCTCAAGCACCGTTCAAAGCAGTGGGATGAGGAAGATACACAGATCAAGATTGGCAAAATAGTTATGATGGACTAAAAAATAAATCCACCCTTCTCTCACTACCATTACAAGAAATTATGAACTGAGTTAAATAATATTTATTCAACCACGTCATTTATGGCGTGGAACCGTGAAGTAAGCCTCGACGAAAAATCTAAATAATGATGATGAAAAAAAATAAAAAAATCTGAACCATTTCTTTGTTCATCTCGATGATTTTGATGATAATTTTACTTGTACGAATTTTTTCCGATACCACGGAGAATAAACAGATACTCAGCCAAGCAACCACCACAGGAAAATATTTTGCAATCATTCCTCATTTTACAATCCAACCGTGAAAGATAGACAGCTTCTATTCTTTTTTACAAACAACCTATCAGATAGATACTACACAGCCATTGAATATCGTAGTGATAAGTCCCGATCATTTCAACGCGACGACAAATACCATAACCATGGCCTGCAAAGATACAAAGAAACTCTGCTACAAAGACCGATGCATCCCAGCAAAGACATTGAAGCAAACAGATGAACCATGATGTATACCATCACAGACCAAAGAGCACGGGCTAGGAGAACAAATAAAATTTATCCAAAAAATATTTCCTCAAGGAAAGATATATCCCATCATCCTCAAGCCAAGAAAATTTGGAGGCGATGACAGTCTAATCCAGATGTTGGATAGTTATAAATTCGTAGGCAAAACGCTGTATATCGCATCAGTAGATTTTTCTCATTATGTGGCCGAAGATTTTGCGTTGCTCCACGATAAAAAAACTTTTTACACATTGAATAATGCAACCAGCATCCAAGAATACACATCGCTAGAGGTAGACTGTCCGAGCTGCTTGTATGTGGTAAATTCATTGGCAAAAAAAAATAATGTCTCCCCTCAATTATTTCTCAGAGACAGCAGTAGCACGATTACACACAAAGATCTAGGCACAGAAAATACTTCCAGACAATTTATCTATTACACCGCTCAGCAAAATCCTGCAAATGGATTTACGATAGCATTTTTTGGTGATCTCATATTTGACAGGGAAGTAGCCAGAACCCTCTCCACGGGGAAAAGGATTAATGAATATTTCCAGACATTTTTTCAGCAAGAAAATATCCAATTATGATGAGCCAATTATATCCATAGGAAACTCCGGTGAATAGATTTCGTAGGGTTTAACTTGGAAACTCCGATAGTAGAAAATCCGGAAACCTGTATCAGTTCACACAAGGAAGTAAGTTTTTGTTCAAGCAACCAGATTATTTCATATCTCACAGACCTTGGATTCACTATGGCAAATATAGCGAACAATCACAGTTTTGACGGATGAATCCCCGCCCATGAGGAGACTATCCAACAATTACAAAAGTATGGACTACAATATTTCTGATATGAGAAAGACGGAAAATATTTTGAAAAAAATTATACTGTCAAAACTACCGTCCGTGGAATAAAAATCGCACGACTCGGATTTGATTTTACAATCACGCCAACATCACTATTTCCGACCTATTGCAAACTATTACAAACAAATGACGCTGAATGATATATCAATGTCGTGTCTGCTCATCGATGAACCGAATACCAATCTACGCACAATGCCTTGCAAGAGAGTCTATGAAAACAATTGATAGATTGTGGTGCAGATATCATCATCGGACATCATCCCCATGTCATCCAAGATATCTGACGATACAAAAACAAACCCATTATCTACAGTCTGGGGAATTTTCTTTTCGATCAAAAAGATCCTGTGGCCACCAAAAAAGGCGAATATGTTCTCATCGATTACCAAAGCTCTGGAACAATCAACCTGGAAACCTGAACCATCAACTCTAGCATCTATAAATAATCATTAATCGTCTGACATGCTCTGCTCATTATCCTCCGACATCCTATTCACATCCTCTTGCATTTACACTCAAATTTTGTAGGATAACACTGTCTTTCTTTTTATATTCTAAACAAAATCATGAAAGTACTTTACCGAATCTTTTTATTACTCTTGGTAATAGGAGGTTTAAACTGGGGTTTATACGCTTGGTTAGATCTTAATTTGGTTGCTAAATTCTTCCCAGACGTAGTAACTGTAGTAACTACAAATGGTGTAGAAACAACTACTTCTGCAATGAATTTGATTGCAAAGATCATCTATTCAGCTGTAGCTCTAGGAGCACTTTGGATATTGATCGCAAACTTTGGTTGCAAATGTTGCAAAAAATAACATTTTCTGATTGTATACTGAACCGTGATGAAAAACATACAATTAGAAACTGACCGTAAGTATACAAAGCCATACGGCAACCGTATTTGCTCGTACTACACCGCCACCAAAAATAAAGATATTCAAAGCGGTGTAGTGTGACCACGAAAGACTCCTTCTCACGAGGGAGTTTTTTTAATTTGAATTGACTTTCGTGAGAAAATACCTATAACACATAAACACATTTATTCTTCAGAGTTCAATTACATGTTTGATGATAGTACTGAAATCAGAGAGAGTGATAATATCAAAACCCACAAAAATAAATTGAAAGAACTCACCGACGAAGAATTAGGAGAGATATTCAAACATTTTCCAAAAATAAAAAAAAACAAACTTCAAACTCCCGCATTCATCCAATTTCTCAAAGATATTGTTCAACATGTACATTCCATTCTCAAAAAAGAACAATTCGATAATGAATACATAGACAAATATTTTGCTAAACTTTCCACCAGAAATTTATTAACACAAGGAAAAACTTTTTATATGACAGCCTGCTTAGATTTCGTTCTGATAACCTTGGAAAGTCTAAAGAGATCAGGCATCGAAGATATTCATCTCGTAATCAATGAAATACAAACACCAGAAAATAATTTTAAAGTGCATTTTTGAATAGAGATTACATACAATAGCAAGACATATTATATTGATTATAAATCCAAAAATGATGTATTTCTAGGTACAGGAAATTTTGTAAGCCAATATGAACATAAATGAGAACAAACAAGGAATAACATAAAAATACACAACAGCAATATTTCAGTAGATGATAATATAGAATCATTGATAGCAAAAAATAATATTAAATTAGAATATTTTAAACCCGAAATATTAGATAATTTTAAAAAGAAATTAAAACAAGATAATATTCCACAGGAACGAGAAAATGGCTTCAAAGCAAAAGTGAATAATATCCAACAACCAGAAATTTTTATTCAGCATCATAACGTTCAATAACCCCATCACTCTAGAGACCTTGAACTTTCAACTTTCGACTTTCAACTAAATTATGGAGATATACGATATTATGGAGACTCAAAAGGATGCCACCCAGCATCTCTTTTTCTCTAAATAAATGATGGAGATATGCTTTGGAAAAATTTTTGCAGGCATAACATCCACAATTTTCTGTGAGTGGAGATTTGTCGTCAAAATATTTTGCTAGCGTAATTTTGATATTTCATTCATCAGAAAAAGCCTCTCCATGCCTACCCAATCTCGTAGGCAACACACAATCAAACATGTCAAATCCTTGCTCTATCGCATGGAGAATATCTTCCGGTGTTCATACACCCATCAAATATCTTGGCTTGTCTTGAGGTAATTTCGGACCTACAAAAGAAACAACATCACGAATCAGTTCTTTACTTTCTCCCACACTCACGCCTCCGACAGCGATTCCATCCCGGGCATACTCAGAAAGAAAATCAATAGACTCCTGCCTCAAATCTAAATGCGTGCCTCATTGCACGATGGGAAACAAAACTCCGCGAGCAATTTCATACTTTGGTTTGAAGTGATCAAACGCTCTCTTCGCTCGACGATGGGTCATCTGCATATGATTTTCTATAGTTTTTTTATCGGCACCTGAAGGAGAACAAACATCCAACACCATCATAATATCTGATCATAAATTACACTGAATATCCACGACATTTTCTGGAGTAAAGAGATGTTTGGAACCATCATACGGCGAATTAAATTTGACCCCCTCTTCAGTCAGCTTTATTTTTATGTCCTGTCAGTACTCTTCTTTTAATAAAGCCTTTTCAGTCTGCCCCGCCCTGATAAGGGAGGGGGTTGGGGTGGGTTTGTGTCCTCAGCTCATTTTTTTTTCTAATCATCATCTGACATCATTTTTCCCCAACCCTAAACTAAACACCTGAAATCCCCCACTATCCGTCAAAATCAGATTATCCCAATGTTCAAACTGATGAAGCCCTCACATGGATTTGATCAGTGCATCACCAGGACGCAGATATAAATGGAATGTATTCGCAAGGATCAATTTTACCATCGGCAGATCTCAGATATACTTCGGATCTTTCAACATGTCCAAAATTATACCCTTAATAGTAGCCTTGGTTCATACGGGCATAAAAACAGGTGTTGTCAAGGAAATTCCGTTCAACTTTATCTCTCAAACTCTTGCATTTCATTTTTTTTTGAGTATGTTGAATTTAAGTTTGCTCATCAAAATATTTCTCAGATAAAAACGAATGTAGCTATACTTTTATCCCGCTGTATTTCAACTGGAATGACCGTCGATGGAATCAAAACCGAGTTGTTCAAAAAATACAAAAAAGAAATCCAGACAGGGATATTTTTTTCTTTATTTGATAGAAGCAACAAATTACTGGCGTCCAACGGCGTTTTGGAGACTGACAAATCGTTGAATGATCTGCTAGATATTATGTACACTGGCATCATCATGAAATATCCTGGGGCCAAAACTATCGTAGCCGATGTAGTGAAAAACCTGACTCCGCAAAGCGATATCACCACTTTCATGACGCTTTCACCCAAAGAACACGGGATATTTATGATAAATAAAACTGATAACAAGAGTTGAGTTTTGCTCCCCAATGTGGTAGGAGTCAACGATATGAAATCGGCGATTACTTTTGTCAAACAAAGATTTTGACTCTCCGGCACCGTAGAAATCTACACCTTCAAAACCGAAAAAACCATCATCATCAACTAACATATTCAAACATTCAATCAGGCAATCAGTAAGACATCTCATAAATGTTCTTACTTTTTTTTATAATTCCATCAAACAGCTCAACACAACCCCCGTAGATGTTCACGATATGAAGATATCACGTAATACCTAATACATCCATACTAAAATCGGAGTCAACAAATTGGTTCTTACAAGATTGATTGAGCTGGGTACATTCTGAAATAGCAAACTGAACGGCGTAGCGAGTTTTGTAAGAACTAGATTTTTTTGGTGACTTTTTGTAGCAATGACAAAAAGTCACTCACCGAAGGACATGTTTTAATAAATTTCTATCAGCCCAAATATTCATAAGAAACTATTGTAATTTCCCAGTAGTTTTATAGATTAAAGATAATCTTTCGTCACTGAAAGTCTCATTTTATTTTGTTTTTTTGTTCCATGTCAGAAGATCAGACTATCATTAGTCAAACCAAACTCTTTGTAGGCGGATTAAATCGAAAACTCAGAGGAAAAGACCTCAGAGAAGAATTTTCAAAATTCGGTGAGGTGGCATTTGCCAGAGTAAAACTCGACCAAGAAACCAACAAAAGTAGATGATTCGGATTCGTAGAATTTGTAAATCCTGAAGACGCAGCCAAAGCTCAAACGGCTATGGACTGACAAGAAATTATGGGCAGAGTGGTGAAAGTAGACTTCGCAAAAGAAAATCCAGAAAGACTCCTAAATAGAGAAAACCTTGAGAGAGAAAAGAAAGAAAACCCCGAAGAACCTATAGAAGAATAATCCACTTGATTTTGATAGGCATAAAAATAAAAGTAAATTACTTTTTCATAATATATTTGTTTTTAGGATATTGCACAGATCGGATAATCCCTTTATTAGGGTCTAGCTTCCCTTCTGTGCTCTTTTTTATATTCTCTTAAACTTATGGGTACTCCCACTCCTATTGTCCCCCTTGTTAAAGGGGGTGTCCCGGTAATTCACCGGGGCGGGGGATTTGTTATCCTCAAAACAGATTTTTCTTCAAATTTCTCAGCCCCTTCTTCAGATTTTTCAGGATTGTAAATAACCAGCAAATCAGTAGAATAAATTGACTAAGTGGCGCGTAGGAAAGGAGAGTCATATTACTTCTTCACCCTATTACATGGAGGCCAACCCTTTCGCTTCGGCGAGAAAAGAGTCATCCACTTTCTCTTAGGAGAGAATTATCTTCTTTTTACGGCCATTTGGTCTCCATCCTTCATTCTTATTCTCCATTCTTATTCTTCATTCTTACTCTCAACCTTTCACCATGAAAAAAATAAATGAAGATTTTATCTGCATCTGATGCAAGAAAAGGATCCCTAAAGCGCTCAAAACCTGTAGGAATCATTGCCCATATTGCTTTGCCTCCCTGCATGTAGACGACAAAATCCCCTGAGATAGAAAATCAAATTGCCAAGGCATCATGAAACCCATTGCCTATGAATTTAAAAACTGAATGTGCAAAATCCTGTTTGAGTGTACGACCTGTGGCAAGCACCATCGAAACAAATCCGCTACGGACGACGAACTAGTCAATTTGGACAAAGTCATTGCTTTGTCATCTTGAACGTTTCAGTGAAAGATATAGCTGATTTGAATAATTAGAAGAACATTCTACAAGTTATACTCTTCCCCCGAGAAGTCGGGGTCAGAGTGACATATTACTTAGCATTTAGCATTTAGCATTTAACACTCTCTTCAGCATGGACTTAGCAGAATTCAAAACCACCTTTGATGGAATCATGCAAACCTACATCGATGGCAAAATCCAACAGACCAAAAAATTAGTTGGAGACAAAAAAATCAATACATTCGTGGATTATATTCAGAATTTTATCTTTTCTGGTGGCAAAAGAATCAGACCCTACGTCTTGCGACTCATCTACATGTGATTTGGCTGACAAGACGAGAAAGCAATTCTCAACTTTGGAATTATCTTCGAACTTTTTCACAGCATGGCACTCATCCACGATGACATCATAGACCAATCTACCAAGAGACACAATATCCCGACCCTCCACTCATTCATCTGGGAAGCACTGGACAATGAGAAACATGCCAAACATATCGCTGAATGACAGGCAATGCTGATCGGAGATTTGATCCTGGCTTGGGTATACGAACTCTCATATCAAAGCAAAATTTTCTCAGACAAAATCTATTTAGCTGCCAAAGAAAATGTCCACAGCATGATAGAAGAAGTCATCTTGTGACAGATGATCGACGTCGATATGACCGTTTCATGACAAGCATCACTGGATTTGATTGATAAAAAAAATAATTACAAGACAGCATCCTATACCTTTATCAGACCAATGCTGACCTGAGCTATCCTAGCTGGTGCAAGTGAAAAACAAAAAGCACAAATTATTGAACTGTGAAGGAATCTCTGATTTGCTTTCCAGATCAAGGATGACCTCATGGACATCACGGGTGGCGACAAAACGAAATCAAGCTTCACTGATATCCAAGAATGACAGCAGACCTATTTCACCAATTATATTTTTGAAAAATGAAGTGCCACAGATCAGAAACTTTTGAGATCTTGCCTAGGAAAAAATTTAAATTCCAAACAGATTACTGCCCTGCAAAAAATGTTTGAAACCTCCTGAGCCATCGCTTTTGGCAGAGAGATGATCACTGATTTCACCCATAAGGCAAAGACAGTGCTGGAAGATATTACATTCACAAATACCGAAGCTAAATCCCGAATCCTCGCTCTGATTAAAAAAATGGAAAAATAAGTTCAGTTTTTCCTACATGTTTTCCTATTATTTTTCTCCATTTTCAGACTATTATTTGCCATAAACTTCTTTGAAACCCCGCCTATGGACTTGTAAGTAAATTTTTCCTACTTTTGTCCATTTTTTTCTTTTTTTGTCCGGATACAATCACGCACGTTGGGAAACAAGGTCCTATCTCCGAGGCTTTGGAGATTAATCTGCACCATGACATTGATATGTTTACTCAGAGAATCTTCGTTTCCCACGCTTAAAAAAGAATTCCGATTTGAGGAAATAAACCCCACAACCATTGCTGCTTCGTGTGTGACAAATGCCCACCCATATACTACCGACTGGATTCCGATTTGAGGGGCAAGCTGAGGATACAAACCCACCCGACCTCCCTTCATAAGGGAGGCCAAAGGAATTTTTATTTATTGATTTGTTAGCTATGGAAGAAAGATTTTACTGATATATTCGGTTTAATAGAAGTCATACTCAATATGCTAGGGATATGAGAAAGAGACCCACTCTCGCTGAAGAAAAAATGTGGGAAGATATTCTTAAACATAAACCTTGTTGATATAAGTTTCTAAGACAAAAACCTATTTGACCATTTATCGCAGACTTTTATTGTGCGAAGCTTTCTTTGATAATAGAACTTGATGGAGACATACATATAAAAACTGAGCACTATGATGAACAAAGGACTACTTTTTTGGTAAATGAAGGAATATCTGTTATCAGATATTGGAATAGAGAAGTGATAGAAACCCCAGACATGGTCTACAAAGATTTATTAGATTTTATCCGTGAATTTGAAAGTAAACAAAAGCTCCATGAAGTCCCCCTTATGAAGGGGGATACAGGGGGTTTGTTAAATTAAAAAAAAATTAAAAACTCTAAATTAACTCTTATCAAAAAAATTCATTGAAGCCCCCTTGTTAAAGGG
>CAYUVZ010000002.1:0-5546 GCA_964448265.1 uncultured Candidatus Peribacteria bacterium
TTTATGAAATTTGTTTCAAAAAATATTTTTGACATATACTCTATGAGAACCTCTGGATCTCGTGCAAACGAATCATTTTTTTTCTAAATAATTCATTATAGTCTTTCCACTTATCACTGGCAATTTAGGCATTTGCATAAAAAGAGGTAATAAATAGTTTTTTATGCAAAAGAGATTCTTTCTGTTTTTCATTATCCAATTCCTCAAAATAGAGATCAACAGCCTCTTTGAGATTTTGTACAGCCTCATCCATACTAGCTCATTGTGAAGTAATATCAATTTCTGGACAAGTGGCTACAAAATATTTTTGTCATTTTTCTACAATAGCGGTAAGTTTCATTATGATAAGAATAAGGAATAAAACCAGTTTCCACTATACGTTTTTCCTCTAAAAAATCAAGTCTTGTATGTAAACTACTCCTTAGCTTGTGAACTATGCAAAAGCGGATTGTAACAACGGAAAAGGAGCTGGATAATGTCTGATGTAGAGACTTGTTCTGCACTGATGCCCATGCCTCATAATCCTTCGATGATAAGGTTTACTCTGGTTTCCAGGCCTCTTTTGCCTTTGACAAATCATCTATATCTTTCCACGATTTTTTCTACGCTATCTTTGGCACTCAAGATGTCCAAAAGTTTACTTCGCCATGATTTAGCGATCTCTTTCCTGTCTTGCTCACTTGTATAATACGGCACGATAATATAAAATTCCTTATTAAAAATTAATCCTTGCTGACTGTCGATATTTTGCAAAAAGTTATAATAATTTTCTCCTTGTTTTTGTAGGGTAGTATTTTCGATATTTGCTACATTTCATTTCACATATTCCAGATAATTTGACAAATCAAGATAGGTATTGCGTACCAAAATCTGCAATGGGAATTCCAATCAGTTTAAAAATCTTTTGTATTGTTCCAGGATAATTTGTTGTTCGTCACCATTTTTCAAATCCAAATTCAATCCCTGCACTCTCAAAATAGCTCTCAATCAGCCATCTTTCATAATCAGTGTATCGTTTTTTATCTCAGATACAGGCAACATCGTCTCTGTATTAAAGAGATTGTCATGGGCTGTTTTTTGAATTTTTTTTGTGTCTTTGAGATGGAGGAAGTCCATGTTTTGAATCTATAATTTAAAATTAAGCAGTGGCTACGCCAAAGATATTGAAGAGGAATGCAACAATCAATCGCGAGAGTCACAATAACGCCAGAGCGATCACCACACCAATCAGAATCTTCCTTGCCTTACCCACACCTTCTTCTCCTTTGGAAAAGAAGATAAGATAAAATGCAAATATGATCATAATGAGTGCAATGAAGCTTATCAATCCTAGTACGATATTCAATATCCGTTTCACATAATTTGTCGCAGTGTTGTGATTTGTCCCATCGTTATATGTCGTTCAACTTAGTCTAAAAAAGTTCGTCAGTATTTTCAAAAGGCCTGTATCAGGATTGACGGAATCGGTTGTTACTATTTTCCCGATATCTGTAGTATCAGTCCCAGCAGTTGTTGCCTGTATTTCGTAGGGGAAGGCATTTTCATCGGTTGCTGTGCTATTCAATGCAAAAGATGTATTCAAAATCCCAGCTAAAAAGCAGCCTGCCAAAACGATTAAACTTTTTTGAATGAATCTGGTCATAATAAAGATTTGAAGATTAAAGATTGATTGTCACTCTGAACCCGACTTCTCGGGTGAAGAGTATAACTATTATAAGTAATCGAGTTATATCCTTCCCCCGAAATTCGTCGGGGTCAGGATGACATTATTAAATTATCTCTATGGTCCTGTTATAAAATTAATTACTCGAAATACGAGGCTCACAAACAACCAACTTGCCCCGATACCTGCCATAGCGATAGCTGCATATTGCAGTCCTTTGAACCCTTTTTTGTATTGCGCGTCATCGCCAGCTGCGGTCAGAATAAGGATCCCATGGTAAATAAGGTAAATGAGTGCGATCAATGCAATCAGTCATAAAGCATAATTAACGACATTTTTAATCACCTGTAATGTCTGATTTTGCGCGGTTTGATGATTTGAAATCTGGCTTCATACGCCGATAATCCCGCCCAATTTCCCTGTAGAGGAGGTCTGAGAATCAATTACTTTGTATGCACCATCTCTGATGGGATCGGTAATTCCTTGGCTATCCAAGACTTGCTGATCATTTTGATTCAAAATCTGATTGGTAGAGTCAGGTACCATCAATGCCTGGGTAAAGCTCAATCCCAGTGCCAAAAGCATTCCTATAATGATAGTATTCTTAATATGCATGTCTAATTCGGAATTTAAAATGTGTCATTCTGAACGTTTCAGTGAAGAATATAACTTTAAATCTTTAAATATGATATACTCTTCGTTTCACTCAGAGTGACATGTCTTTATACTTACTACTCAATAGTATCGTTTTTCGTCAAATTTGCAAATATTCTCCTTGAAAAAAGGCAACTTTTGAATATATACGCATGTAATCATACAAAATAGGTTGACATTTTTACTTTGTATTGTCGAAAAATGAAAAAAAATCTGTTTCTTTTGTTCAGTATATATTTTTTCGTCGTGCAGGCGGTGATTGCAGGTTGGCTACGGAATATCGCGAATTTCTACATTCTCGGAATTATCAATTTAGTCGCTATTCTTTTGATCAGTATTGTTCATTCTGCTATGGAAAAAAAGGCTGATGGCGAAGATAGCTCAGCAGAAAAAATTATAAGAGAACCAAAAATCACTTTCCACGAACAACATCACGCAAGTGTTCCCAAAAGAAAAAACGAAAAAGGGATTGGTATATTCGTTATTACCCTATTAGTCGTGATCTGATTATTCCTTCTCTTCCAATCAGGGGCTATGACGGTGGCAGTAGCATTGTTCCTCGCATTAATCCTTGGATTTATCCTGTATATTATTCTTGTAATCATCATCAGACATCGTCTTACCAAAGGATTTCGAAAATTGATGGGGACCAAAATATATATCAACTTGCTCATTATCAGTATTATCTTCTGAGGAATAGCATATCTTCAAGCTCATTTGAGTTCAGGTATCAGTTTCAGAGGCTATCTTTTGAATAAGACACAAAGGGTCACCGATGATACACTTCTTACCTGACAAGGGACAGTATTGGGGACAGGATTAACTACAGGTGAAACAGCATCAGATCTTCTCTCAGATGTATTTTCAGGTACCACAGAGGATACTTCTACAGATACG
Source organism: uncultured Candidatus Peribacteria bacterium (assembly GCA_964448265.1). Taxonomy (GTDB): domain Bacteria; phylum Patescibacteriota; class Gracilibacteria; order Absconditabacterales; family Absconditicoccaceae; genus CAJBLF01. Next base: position 3,215 of record CAYUVZ010000002.1, read on the forward strand.
ACAACTCCAACTTCTGGATTCCCAGCAGACCAAAATATAACCATGCTAGATGCTATCAAATATTTATTGACAGAAAATAGCGTTCCCTTAGTCACGACCAAGGATGTCTACTTCCCTTATATGAGTTATTCAGATACCAATTATCCTATCCGAAGGACAGCCTATTCCAAGAGTTTAATGTGAAAAAATACAAGTCCGACCAAATTCATGTTGTGTGATACGTACATCGTGATGAAATGATTACTCGAATGACGAGATGTCGCGTATACCAAGGCTGATGTCTTGGCTAAATTCCGAACTGCGGCTGTGGCTAAATGACAAATCAATGGCTGTGTAAAAAATGCTGTAGTCAAATGAGCTAATTTATAATTCAAATAATCTAAATAATTCAAAATCTCATCAAAAGCATTCCAAACAAAAATCAATATCCAAACATAGAAAAAAACAAAAACCAAAATCTACATCAGCAGAGATAATTTTTATTATTTTTCATTTTATCATGGCAAGAGAAGAAGAATTAAAACAAGTAAGCAAACAAGAACAGGTGCTTCATCAGACAGCAGTCAATTATATTCATGAGCTCTTTTGTTCTTTTGGATTTTGCACTCCAGGCAGTCAGGCATATCTCACAAATATTGAATCTACATTGAATGATAAATCAAAAAACGAGATGATCATATCCTTGTGTAAAGATATCGCCAAAACACTATCAACAGTCAAGACACTAGACAAGCTAGAGGAGGAAGAATTAGATGGAGTTAAAGCAAAAAAACCATTTGGAGTTCAGGAAAGACTTATTTTTAGTTATTTTTCACCTGATCATCAGTCAAAATTAAAAAATATCCGTTTGAGATTACAGGCAAGAGATTTTAATAAGGGAATACCACAAGAATATAATGATCTAATACTACAGCTTGCCTTTATTTCAGATGAAAATGAGAGATTTAGAATATCACAGGAGCGAATACAAGAACGAGAACCGAAATTACAAGATGTAGATGTGAATACCTTCCTCCATATGTGATAATGTTGATTTTACACTATTACAATTATAATTTTTACTCTATATCCTGTATCAAAGTAGATTTCTCCCTCTACCCAAGGCAGGGTCCAAATTTATCATGTACATAAAAGATGTCTTTCCCTATTGATTCACCTGAATTTTCAAAAATAGAAAACTTAGATCAGGCCAAAGCATTCATCCTTTGAATAAATAAAAAATGAGCCGATTCGCTCATACAGTTATTCGCTGGAAAATATAAACAAGGTAACACAAAACTTCAATCTCGATATAATTGACTAGACTCGGAGTGACAAGAATACCTGATACAGGTATTGATGGATTATAATAAAAATGTATTAACGACTGCACTTCAATGAGCGAAGAAAAAATGATTGAAGGTACTATAAAAACATTTTCTTGAGATCTTCATCTCTGATCATGTCATAGGTCCGCATAGGATCAAAAGTGATAGTAATGCTGATTTTATATCCAGGGACGATCTCTGCGATAGCATTTTTTATAAGCTCTTGGATCAATTCCGCCATAGGACAAGCAGGGGTAGTAAAGGTCATTAGCACATCGACCTTTTTTTCCTTTTCTTTCACCCCGACATTGTAAATCAATCCCAGCGTGAAAATATCTATAATAGGAAATTCTGGATCGTACACGGTCTTCAATTTTTCTTCAATGCGTTGATGCACGGTCAGCTTTTTTTTTATTTTTTTAGAAATCGGGGAAGTCATCAGCTCTCTTATCATTCTCAGAAAATAAAGTAACCTGCAAGGCTATAAAGCCTATCAAAAAGATGAGTCCAAGCAGTTTAGACCAGTATCATAAGAGGAGGAACAAGACATTGATGAGGACAAAAATACCGAATAATAGCGAAAGCTTGTAACTATCTTTGATCAAACGCGTAGGAGAAATATCGCGAAATAATTTTTGTACTCCTATAAAAAGATAAAAACTGGCTCACCATGAGAGAATAAATAATCACAAAAATCCTAATCAGATACCTATCACGGGATCTTCATAGACATTGATCGTCGTATAATCAAGGATAAGTATCCCCAGTCACAAAACGAACTTAATCACTGCGGCTATATGGTAGAGGTACATGCAAGATTAAAGACAAAAGATTAAAGACAAAAGACTATTTAATTTCTACATTCGTAGCTTCGGGCTCATCACCATCTTCTGCATCGTCACCAGGTGAAGAAATGTAGAATCCATTATTTCCTAATTCATAAAATTTAAAATATATTTTTTCCCATATCCCTGCTCAGAAGGGGATAAGACCGTAGGCAACTACTGAGGGGATAAGCATAAATA
>CAYUVZ010000002.1:5556-15860 GCA_964448265.1 uncultured Candidatus Peribacteria bacterium
GCATAAATAAATATATTTTTTCCTGGACACCTCATGCGGCCACGCTCTTGTAACAGATCCCATAGATGAGAAACGCAAGCGCAAATCACAAAATATTTCCCATAAAGGTAGAAGGCGCGTAATTGGGATTAGCAGAAAATTCTATCTGAGATGCTGATACAAACACAGAGAATAATACATGAAATCACAAGATTAGAAAGAGTATTTCTATCTGTCCTGCGAAGACGATATAGATAGGCGCAAGGATGAAAAATAATATTCCGTTCGTCAAAAATAAGATACCAAACATCTTAGTCACACGAGTATATTTTCTGCTGTAAAAAAGATTGTATGCTCCAGCCACGCCGATATTTCCTATGAAAGTACTTATAAACCCGATGAAAAGCAATATAAGCGCCAATAAGGAATTAGATGTAGTTAATCCTCCTACTGATGACCCTCCAAATGCTGTAGTCAGCATCCCTCACATAAATGATAATACTACAAAAAGTAACGCTGATATAATACCACCGATAAGTATTCCAAGAAAAAGTTTTCCTACCAATTGTCGTCCTGTGAGATTACTGGGGGCATTAAAATTTGAATCGGCCATGATGAATAATGAATAATTAAAAATGTGGTGTCACTCTGACCCCGACTTCTCGGGGGAAGAGTATAACTATTATAAGTAATTGAGTTATATCCTTCACTGAAACGTTCAGGATGACAAAATTGCTATAAACAACTTAGGGTAGAAAGCCCTTTGACGAAACCTTTATTATCATTTGCAGTATCGCTACTGAGAGAGATGATATACAACATATCGTGATTTACAAAGAAATATTGCGTATCATACAATTTCAATTCAGCTAACTGATATTCAAAAGAGAGGAGATATCAAGAATAACGTACATCATCGCATTTGAAGTTTTTGGCTTTGCTTGTAGTGGCTACATATTTAATAAGCTTCTGTTTCAAGGCATCGCTATTTATCTTCACCAGATCAGGCAATGCTGTTCACGAATGCAAAGCAGTTTTGAGGGTTACCAATGAATTTACAAATCCTGTGGTCAATTTTCATGTAGCAATGGTTTCTTTCCATGCATTGAGAATCTCTGTATCTTGTTGCGATTCCAATGACTCTACGGGGATGGACTCATAGACTTTGTGATTGGCATTGATATGTAAGGAAAACCCATCAAAAGAAGTAGAAAATCCGGTATTTTTTGCACACCCAGCGAACAATAGTACACAAGCGAATAAAGTAATGAAGCCCGTTTTACGCATTCAGTTTCAATTCTTTTTAAATAAAAATATAAGCAAGGGCAAGAAGTATTCACAAAATTATCCCTATGATAAATGATCTAATATAGATTTTCTGCTTGCTAGGATGGTCTTCGTCATAGCCTAGTTGAATACGCGCAAGGATATATCCAAACATACATCCACAAAAAACTAAATATCCTGGCATCATAATTTGCTTGATGACAATTTGGTATTGAGCGCCAAATATCACGCCTCACCTCAACAAAAATAATCCTACTACTATCGTAAGAAAAAAGAAAACTCCTTTGAGCATTTCAAATAAACTGGACATGCGATGAATGTTACAATGTTAAAAGAATGTAATGTGTCGATACTACTATTTTCCGAGTTGTTTTACTTTTTGGATAATCCTATCCATGAGATCAATATCAGCTTCATCCAATTTATCCTTATCCTTGGGTTGAGAAGCTCTAGCATCGATAAGGTCTTTGATTTCATCCATAGTTCATGTGCTACCAGTCAAATTTTCTGCTCCAGTCGATACTTCACTTGTTGCTACGGTTCAAGTAGTTACAACATCTCCTGTTATTATTTCTGTTTGAACCCCGCTCGTTACCTCTACTTCTCATGTGGAATCTACAGGCATAGAAGGGACTTTCATAGCACATCATGCTAAAGCGCCGAGAGCGATCAGACTTACGAAAAGAATATTTTTTTTCATTTTTTATTAAAAAATATAAAAGATGCTTTTAATGTAGCATTTTTATTTCGGAAATCAAATCAAAAATTATAATATATATGCGCCACAATCCTTTAATCTTTTTTCACACAATTCTCTAAAATTTTCTAAATTAAGCCCATCATACTTATTTGTTCCATCAAGCATCTCTTGATATCCTTTACTATCAGTATGGACGAGGGAAAGTATCTTTTCCATCTGTTCGTAGCAGTGATTTTTGAACATATCGAAAGAGTGCCCTTTGTGGATAATTTTCTCCGCTTGTAAAGAACGATAAATCATATCGATATATATTACAAATGCTGTAGGGGTTAATGCTAAGTCATAATTGATAATGGCGTCTATCTTGCAGAGAAGATGTTCTACGCGGTTTGTCTTATTTTTGGATAACAAGATAAAAGTAATCTCCAAAGCATCATCGAGGCTGAGGTTAGATTTTTCAATCACCTCATTTGCCTCATCGCCAGGCAATCTCTCCAAAAGATCCGCAAATTGTTTATCGGACAATAAAGTTCACTCATTCATAAATTTAATCTGATCGTCAGTTAATTTCAGCTTTTTGTAAAAATCAGTTTTATTTGTTGGTGGTATAGCAACAGAAACTTTACTATTCATTTTACGCTTTTCTAATTGAGAGGGAAGGTTCTCAAACAACAAAGAAATCGTCTCATCGCTTCTTCAACTCAAGCTTTGTAGAATTTTGGGATCAGTAATTCCGTTCTCATGAATGATTCCATCGATCATTCCCTGTCTTATCGCTTTATCAATAGGATTACTAGGGGATGAAAATTGTGTCGTTCATCTAAGTGTCATCGTAATTTGTTAGGAAGAGATAAATATTCCGTATAGCATACCTATTTAGATACAAAAGTCAACACCCATCGCAGTCGAATATTTCCCTTTCAAATAGGCTGAATTTTCATATAAATAAGCCAAATTTATTCATTCTCCATCGTTTTCATGCTCCTCGCAATCGACAAGCCTTCTTGGATTACCAGTTTTGACGTGATTCGCATTCTGAAGCATAATTTTCCAAAACAAAAAATCTGACATAGTGGTACGCTAGACCCGATGGCAAGTGGATTGATGCTGGTCGCGGTTGGTTCGGATACCAAAAACTTAACTCAACTGATTGGATTGGACAAAAGTTACACGGCTACGATAGATTTTTCCATCGTCACGGATACCTGGGATATGGAGTATTGGGAAAAGATTACGAATTTTGAATTACGGATTGAAGATTCAATAACAAAGGGTCTCATCATCGCTGATAAAAAAATTTCTGCACCATCGCTGGAAGAAATCCGTGCAATATTGCAAAAATTAATTCCTTCATGTGAATTACCTGTGCCAGCATTCAGCGCCAAGAAAAAGGAGGGGAAAAGATTATATGAATCAGCTAGAGAAGGGGAGCAGATTATCCAAAATAAAGAGATGAAAATAAACTCCTACGAAATTATCTCCTACCAGTTTCCTTCTTTGCAGCTTCGCCTCGATGTGGGGTCAGGCACCTATATTCGCTCCATCGCTCACCGGCTCGGCGAACAATTACATCTCTGATGAACTTTAACCCAGCTCAGAAGGACTTCCATTTGATCATGGGATATAGAGAGACTGCCTATGAAGCCGTTAGAAAATTTAGCTACCCATCAGTTGGCAGAGGCGAAGATTGCTTATGCTGAAGTCTCGTTAATTGAGGGGAGGTAAAGAATATTTTAAATATCACCATATTAATGTTTTTTTGCCTTCGGCGACATACTTTTTTTCATTGCCAAAAAAAGTATGCAAAAAAGTCTAGGAAAAATCACCTCGCCCCGGTACACACCGGGGTCCAGACCATTTGATTTTTCCGAACTAGTTATCAGAGTGGTCTTTCCAGCACTTTGTGGTTGGTTCATTATGAGTTTTCCCTCAATAAGGTGATACATGACTCACGATAGATTGTATTGACATTATACGCAGAATAATTATATATACGGGTGTTTTATTCTGCCAAAATTGAATGAAAATTTCCATAGATGCATTTGAAAAGGCAATCAAAAACTGCCGATGCAAGGAAACATCTGGAGATCCAGAATATTGGTCTGACAAAAATCCTTCATATAGACAATGTCTCGTCACAGCACTTCTAGCAAATGAAGTCCTTGGATTAGATGCCTTCGCTGAGAAAGTCACACTCGATAGCGGATTTTCAGCTCATCATTATTTTAATAAAGATACGAATAAAAACTACTTCCGTTTCTGCGAAGGACAGTTCATTTTTGAAAAAATCCTCACGAGAGAAAAGGAGAAATCATTATCCAAGGAATGGTTCACTGCCCTATTAGAACAATATCCTGATATCAATGGAAGATATAAACTCTTCAAAGAAAGATTTCAGAAAGAGATATTACAGATTTTTGGGGGCTAAATTATACCGAATAATTTGAGAATTTTTGGATTACTTGGTCCAAATTTTTCTGGTGTTTGCATAAATTGACGAGCCAATTCTTCTTTTGATATCCATTGTAATGCAGCTATATCCTTTTCGGAGAAAATAAATTCTTCTAATTTTTTATCGATGGTCAAAAGAAATCGCTGACAAAAATATTGATGATCTCCTATACTCTTCATTTTTGGTCAGACTTTCATCATTGTTTCGTCGATCTCCAATCATAGTTCTTCCTTAGCTTCTTTGATGATGTTGGAAAGATAAGTTTCTCACTTTTCATTGGTGCCTGCAACTGCTGTCGTCCATTTTCATGGATCATTTTTTTTGGTGAATGCTCTCTGCGCATACAATATCTCTTCATGAGAATTCGTAATCCATAGACCAGAAACTCTGTAAATATCTGCAGGTAAAATATCTCATCTGTTCTTGTATCAGATAATTTCGTCATTTTCATTTACGAGAATTGTTTGTTCTGACATGGTTATTGAGCTTATAAATTAAAAGAGATTTTACAGAGATATTCTATTGGGAACGAGAGATGATAGATAATCCGCAGAGATAATTCATGAATTATCTTTACCGGTAGAGTATTGTTTTGAGGGACTTTTTCAATCCATTCGTAGACAGGTTTCTCGTTGAATTTTGAAGTCAGAAAGTTATAAGCTTTCAGCTTTTTATTTTTATTTTACATAGATATGACAGACGTTGCTTTGAAGAAAATTTTAAACAAATACGGAGATATCATCAAAGAGGAGGTAAATGTAAAAGAAGTCACAGATTTACCCGCTTCGATCAAGATTACCAAGACTTTCAAACCACTTGGAAATAAGCTTTCGGCGAAGTTTGGGAAGGATACAGGCAGGATTATCCAGCTAGGTAAAGAAGGAAAGATGAAAGAATGAACTGATGGTCAGATAATCATTTTTGATCCCGACGATTCAGGGTGAAACGAATGGATATTAGAGAAGGACGAATATGAAATCGCATACGAAGGATTAGAAGGTGACGCAACGGCAGCAGACCAGGATATTATCGCTAGATTAGATTTGAATATCACGCCAGAGCTCAAAAGAGAAGGCGTCGCCCGCGAGATTTCCAGATTTCTCAATCAGATGAGAAAAGATGCAGATTACCAAGTAGATAAAAAAATAAAACTGACATATTCCACTGATGATGCACAATTAAAATCACTGATCCACGATTTCGCAGATTTTTTCCAACACGAGGCATTGATTACTGATATCAAAGAACAAAAATGAAAACTGACTGGAGATATTGTTGCGTTGTTTGAAAGTGATGGGAAGAATGTGGAGTTTTCGCTAAGTAAATAATGTCACTCTGAGCCGAGCTTTTCAGGCGAAGAGTATAACTGAGAATAGTTATATCCTTCCCCCGAAATTCGTCGGGGTCAGGATGACAATGTTGTTAATTTTTATCACTCATTTTCTCATGCCTACTCAAACTCCTTGTTATGACTACGCTATGAAATATCTTTATCGCTTTCCAAAGACCGAGAAAGAGCTTCGTATCAAACTGTATCAAAAATGATATACGAGCGAAGATGTGGATCGTACGATCCAAGCATTGAAAAAAAAATGATATATCGACGACAAAATGTTTACTGAAAGTTATGTCCGCAGTGAAGTCGTGAAAAAATGAAAACCTCCCTTTCTCCTCAAAAGAAAATTAGAAATGAAATGAGTAGATCGCAAGATTTTAGATGAGGTATTTGCTAGATATGAAAACGATATGCAAGACTGAATCCTCACAAGGATCAAAAAAGAAATCGAGCAATACAAAAAAAAAGATGTAGAATGATTTGATATCATCCAGAAATTAATTCGTAAAGGGTATAAATTAGATGATATAAAAGCTGTAATTCAGAATAAATTAAAAAATTAATTTAATTTTGTGTTAACAAACCCACCCGACCTCCCTTCATAAGGGAGGCCAAAAGGAATCTTTAAAATAAATTAATTGAATCTAAATTGACTCTTGTATAAATTTTCCATGAAGTCCCCCTTACGAAGGGGCTTGTCCTAAGCGAAGTCTTAGGGGATACAGGGGGTTTGCTAAATAAAAATAAAGAAAATAAAAATAATAAAAATAATTCTAAATATACAACATTTTATCATTTCAACATTTTCCTATGTGAAGACGACATAGTATTGCAGCGAGAAAAGCATGATGAGACGCTGCTAAATCAAGAATCTACAGTATCATCGGCAAAAAAATCCAGATAGCAGCCAAGCAATGAGGCGATCCCAAAATGAATCCAGCATTGGAAATGATGTTAGACAAGGCGAGATATTATAGCCTCCCGAGAGAAGTCGTGGAGAGGGCAATTTTGAAAGGCTCTGGACAATTAGAATGAGAAAATTTAGAGGAAATCATGTATGAATGATACGGTCCAGCAGGTACAGCATTGCTAATCAAAACCGTGACCGGCAATACTAATAGGACAGCCTCTAGTATCAGAACTATCTTGGGCAAACACTGATGAAGTCTATGATTACCTAATTCTGTAGCTCGGCAATTCAAAGAAATGGGCATCATTCTTTTAGATGGGATTGCGCAGACAGTGCAAGATAAATGAAAAACGATAGAAAAAATTCTGCCTTTCGACCACGAAAAAATTGAAAACGATTTGATGGAATTACCCATCGCTGATTTTTCTCAAGAAGACGAAAAATATGTCGTACAAACAAGTAAACCAGATTTCATTTCTGTAAAAAAATCCCTTACGGGATTGGGATATCATATCTCTGAAGCAGACCTTCATTTCATCGCAGACAACACGGTTAAATTATCCGCCGAAGATATGGAGAGATTCACCAAGTTATTAACTGCGATAGAGGAGGATGAAGATGTAGACGCAGTTCGACACAATGTTGAGAATAATGAATAATGACAGCTGTTAATTATTATTCGCAGAGTCCCGCGTCATTAAGCATCCTAGAAAGTTCAAACAGCTTAATGATTTTTTTATAATTATTAAAACTAGGATAATCAGTGTTTAACTGGTCTATCGTATTTTTCAATTCCCAAAGATCGCTGGTCTGACTATCTACTTTGCTCGCATCAGACAACTTTGCGATAGCTTCTTGTACCAGACGGACACCGTCATCTACAGTCAATGCTTTGCCATAGCCCAAACATTTCTCTCATAAAGAATCCATGATCTCTTGTACTTCAGCATCGCTGACTCATCTGCCATAGACTTGGATAGTTATTTTACCCTGATATTTCACATTGGTCATATCTGTGACGGTAGGAGATTTGACCTTGTCGAAAGTGAAGTCTTCGAGCGAGAAGATAGGGGGTAATTGCAAAATAAATTTCTTCACATTACTTGTAGGACTGGTTGCAAAATCCGTCCCAAATAAATATCCAAAAGATGGCAAGTCTCTATATTTTTCTCTAAATTTATAATAACATACTTCGTCAGACACACCAGCACAGGAAGCCACACTTTTGATTGTCTTGTTTACGATATCATCATCTAGCAAAATATTATTTTGATTATTAAAAATTCGATTGTACAAATGATATCAGATGATTTTATCTACATTCCCTGTGGTATCTCCTGTACCAAAAATTGACGCGTATGTTGTTCAAAGTCCAGTGATCTCTTTCGTTTTAGAGCTTTTAATCTCTTGTCGGAGATAGTAGAAAAATTCATTAATCAGTGCAATATTTGTCTTGTTCGATGTCATAGAAAGTTTATCTACCAATAGGAGAAATGAGCGTTTGGAATTAGCTACAAATGAGACCGTGATAGGCATGCTGAAAAATCATTTCCCATCTTCAGCGATATCACCGATTTTGATATCAGTCACATCATTAGATTCATTATTATCTCACAAGTTCCTGAAAAAATCACTCCACTGTTGAAGTAATTTAATATCATCGAAAGGATTATCCTGCAAAAATTTTAATCCAATCATATCAGTATGGATGGTATCGGTGTATTTTTCTTTCCAAATATTTAATGAAGGGAGATAAACATATTGAAGCAGATAATTGTAAGGTACTTGTAATGATTGCAGATATTGCGTGTATTTGCTAATATCGCCATCTTGATTTTTATTTTCCTGCAAGAGATCATAGAGGGTATCTACATTTTTCGCAGTGTCTTGCATGCTGGTAGCATTTTGCAAAAGCTGATTATCATAGGTGTTGATATTTATCAGTTCAGGAGTTTTGGCATTCAAATACTGGATATCGATATAGAGTTGGACACCAAAGTAGATTGCCAATCCAAATGTTCCCATCGCCAAGACAAGCATGATGGTACTATTATTTTTGTTGTCTTTGAAAAAAGTATATATCTTGTTTCCATAAATTTTCAACACATCCAAAAATCCTTGCAGTTTTTGCATATCGATGATGTTCGTTAATGCTGTTTTTTCTTTGTTAGTATCCATTCCTTGTTATTGAGAAGTAGTAAAATCGTTTACATAATCAGTTATCTCTCTTGTCGTTCATTTCTGGATTGGCAATGAAAAATTCATCACGGAATTATTTACACTAAATATCGTAGATCAGACTTTGATATTTTTCGGCGTAATTTTAATCGACTTAGCATCAATATCCGCAGAGATGACAAATAAACTCTGTTTAATCAGATCCAATAAATTGCTGATGATAAAGATGTGCGGATTTGCTATTCACTTTTTGATCAACGCTTGTTCGTCCTGTTTAAAGGTATTTACCTCTACCGTGAAGCTGATAGTTTGCTGCGTAGGATTGTAACTTTTAAACGTAATAGAGAAACTTGGCACATCAGTTTGTTCTAATTTCGTATCGATGAAATACATCATTTTCTTGAAAAAATTCGTATCAGGGACATCCTTCTCATTATCTATCACGCGGTAATATCTATCAAAATCTCAAACCATATTGCAGTCGTAATCTATTTCATACGGATTCAAATAACAATTATTCAGATACACAATGATGTCTTTCTCACCCCTGTCTACGAAAGTTTGCATCTGTTCTTGTACTTGCGTAGTTGGAAGACTCAATACATTCGCGAGACTAGAAATGAAAGTGTCTAGGTACGAAAAGACTTTCATCGCACTGCTAAATTTGATAATCTCCAATGACAAGAGATATTTTTTGATCGATGTCGTAGTGTATTGCTGATCGCTCAAGAGCGTAAATAATTCCTTGGAAAAAAATCCATACTGAGAGATATCTGATTTCAGACTTTCTAATCTTTGACTGTTTGCTACGAATGCGGGATAAAAATTGTTCAACGCATTCTGTATAATATCTTTTTTCTGGACAAAACTCAGTCCATCGTCTTGAAGCAACGCACCGAGATTAGTCGTTCACAAAGTCCCGGCCAAAGAAAATGAAATATATTTCTGATAACTACTGAGGTCCAATCGCTGATTGAGATATTGTTGTGCTTGTTTGTACGCTTGGATATAGGTGCCATAGGTAGTATCTGGTTGTGCTAATGATGAGAAATACAGATAGCGACTATACAAGTGCAGAAATAATGAAGCGAATCCAAAGATGACGACACTAAGAAACGAAAGGAGGAAAATTCTCCAGTAATTATTTTGATATTTATGTGCCATTCATTTCAGAATTCAGCTATCTCACAAAATTACTTTTTCTTGTGATGTCTGTTGTTCATTCCCCTGTGAAATTCAAAGACTTTCGAGATTTACTTCTGCAGCAGCAGGAGTGGCTTTTTTCGTTTCTTCATTCAACGCAGAAATTGCAGTCCCTCATTTCAGGTCAGGCTGTTTGCCGACATTGTCTAATCCAAGTTTTTCAAATGCTCAGAGATTAACATCAGAATCTACTCAAGCAGGGGTTGCTGGATTGTTGGTGTCTCATGATGCTAAATCTTTTTGTTCATCTGACATAAGG
>CAYUVZ010000002.1:15870-25565 GCA_964448265.1 uncultured Candidatus Peribacteria bacterium
GACATAAGGAATGGTCACTTAAAGCTAATTAAAGAATTAATGGATTGCGAATTACGGATTACGAATTAATTATATTCCAAAAGGCAAAAAAATCAAAAAAAACAGCCCAAAAGGGCCTAAAAGATTGACAAAATGGTGAAAGCTGATATGAGTGAGGAGAAAGATGCTGGTTTGAGGGTACAAATCCACCCCCACCCCGGTAATTTACCGGGGTGACCCCTCCTTTGACAAGGAGGGGAGAAATTTAGGCTTTTATGTATACTGGGAAAAATTGAGATTGATTGAGGGATCCATTTGCAAACTGAACAATATGATACAGAAAGAACATCTGCTCTATGATAACAATGAGTTACAGTAATTAGATATCGAAATAGTGAAGTAATAAATGATTTAGATTGAGTGTATAGAGATCTATTAGTTATTATAAGAAATTTTGAAAAAAATTAAAAAACTCTAAACTAACTCTTATCAACAAATTCATTGAAGCCCCCTTGTAAAAGGGGGTTGGGGGGATTTGTTAAACTAAATTAAAAAAAATAAACCAACTCTAAACTAACTCTTATCAACAAATTCATTGAAGCCCCCTTGTGACCGAAGGGAATCCAGCGAAGCTGGAGAAAGGGGGCCTCCCTTATGAAGGGAGGTCGGGTGGGTTTGTATCCTCAAACCAGAATTTTATTTACTTGAAAAAAGACGAAGTCCTGCAAAGGGAAAAAATGGACAAAAGTAGGACAAATCAAACAAAATAACAAATGATTCTAAATTCTAAATTATCTTATTCCGTTTCTACAAACATCGTCTTGCTTCTATACTGCATCGCCTCGGCTAAGTGATTGATTGTCACTTGTTCTTCTCATTGGATATCGGCTATGGTCCTAGCTAGTTTAATCGTCCTATGTACTACCCTTGTGGATAATGTTAATTTTCTAGACGCATCAGCTAAAAAATCTTTGCACTGTTTATCTAATGGAATAAACTCATCAATGTGGCTCGAGGTAATTTGCGAGTTGCTGAAAATATTTGTTCAGGCAAATCTTTTTTGTTGGATAGTCCAAGCCTTCATCACCTTTTCTCTGATGCTTTCTGAACTTTCTCATTTGATATTGTCTAGGATCTTATCGATATTTTCTCTGGAGATTTCCAAAATCATATCAATCCTGTCTAATAGGGGTCATGAAATTTTGCTCTGATATTTTTTGATATCAAAGATTCAACATGTACATGGTTTTTCGGGATCTTTGTAATATCAGCACTTGCAGGGATTCATAGCTGAGACAAACATAAAATTTGCTGGATATTGGATGGTCCCTGAAACTCTGGAAATTACAATCGTTTTGTCCTCTAATGGTTGTCTTAGGACCTCTAAAACCTCTCTTGGGAATTCAGTTAACTCGTCGAAAAAAAGAATCCCTTTGTGGGCTAGACTTACTTCTCCAGGAGTTAAATTGGTCCCTCAGCCGATGATGGAAATCTTGGATGCGGTATGATGGACTTGTCTAAATGGTCTTTTGGTAATGAGGGGCATATCTTTGTTTAATTTTCAAACTACGGAATAAATCTGACTTACTTCGAGGATTTCTTCAAATCCTAATGGCGGTAATATACTGGATAACGCCTTGCTTAATAATGTCTTCCCACTACCCGGTGCTCCTACCATGAGGATATTGTGCAATCCCGCTGCCGCGATGGAGAGTGCTCTCTTGGCAAGGATATGTCATTTGATATGAGAAAAATCTGTTTCGAAATATTGGTTTTTGGAATAGAGAATTTCGATATCCTTGGGCTGATCAATGAATCTAAAGTCCTTGCCCTGGATGAAGTAATGGACAATCTGATCGAAATCTTGCAATGGATAGATGATAATTCACGGGACATATTCCAATTCGTAAACGTTTTCCGCGGGGACGAAAAAATGTTTGTAGCCATGATGCATTGCATGGATGACCGATGGCAAAAGTCAGTTTACTCTTTTGATTTGTCCGTCTAATCAGAGTTCTCAGAAAAAAAGTGCTTGATCTACGATCTCATGATGGGCTGATATTCATTCGTTGATAAGCATGAGAATGGCCATCGCCATAGCGAGATCGAAGCTTGTCCCGACCTTTTTAATATCTGAAGGAGAGAGGTTGAGAACTATTTTTTGTTTGGGTAACATAATGCCAGCATTGCGAAATGTCGCCCTCAATCTCTCTTTGGATTCTCTAATAGCTGCATCAGGGAGTCAGATAATTTCGATCGTTGGCAGGGCATTGTTGAGGTCAGCTTCTACGATGATTTCATATCACTCTAGTCACACATTGGTGTAGGTTTTGATTTTTTGGATCATTGATGGAAAATTTTAAAAATAAATCTGGTTATCTCTTGGCAGGTTTTTTGATTTCTCCTTTTATTTGTTTGATTCTTTCGCAAAGAATGATGAGGCGTCTTGACTCGCATTGTTCTACGGGAAGAGCGAGCACCTCAAAAATTCTCAGCACTCTTTTTTGGATTTTTAGTTTTTTGAAAGTGATCTCGTGATACAATTCATCATACAACTTGGTGAAAAATGGATGGACGTGAATAATGTCTTGAGGATGACGAACATGCTTACTGATGAATCTGATTAAATTGTATGAGACATCTTTTTTTGGTTTGATTTTGATGTACCTGAGGAAACACATTTTTTCTTTGAGTGCAATCATCGAGAAAATTTAAGAAGTAAAACATCAGCCTTCTTATAGATAGCAAAAAAGAAAAAAATTGACAAAGAGGAGAAAAAAAACTCCAGCATAGACCATAATCTAATCTATCTAACTAATAGACTTGACTTTAGTTAATGAATGATTATGAGTGTATTTGTAAAAATAATGGTTTCAGTCAATAATGCTAGTGTTTACCTGATCTTTATTCCTAACAGTATCAGCTATGAACTCAACCGACTTGAAAAAAGCACATCGTAAAGTGTACGAACAATTCTTTTTTGAAAACCATGTAGTTATCTCAGCACCATTTGTCATGAATCGATCTGGCGATGTATTGAATAACTATAGCTGAGTTTGAATTAAGCAAAAAATCCCGCTTCGTATCTATATGGGCTACACTATAAATAGCTCCTCTAGCATTAAATTGAATAAAATCAGCTACTTGGATATTAACGAGCATACCTTTATACAGGCAAATATTTTGGAATATGCCCCCTACTTTACCGACCTTCAGAAGGAAATTGAAAAGAAATATAATACACTAACTGAAGCCTTTGGATGAATTGAAATTAATATTCTTTCTGAGCTTCCTAGGGGTGTTTGACTCGGCTTTGGGTCAATCATTCCTCTTCTCTTATCTCTTTTGATTCACAGACTCCAGGAAACAATGACACCTAGTGATATTCTCACTTTAAAGAGCCAGAATATCAATAATCTCCTCCAAGATAATTATGGGCAATTCGCCCATTTTTTTCTTGATGCGTTGAATCTGGATAAGCACATGTATGGCATGGTGTCCTCATGAACCAAGTTATCATCCTTCTTTGATACCTATTATCCTGTAATCTCATTTTCTGAGGACTGCAATCATAGTCATATGAATGGAGAAATTCGTTCTACCACATTCTTTGGGTTTAAAATGGAGGATATGTTCCAAAACCTCAGAGAAGTCCCTTATAGCCCCATCGATTATGGGCTCATTTATTCTGGGAAACCCGTGTTGTTGGAACAGATCGCAGGCGATCAGTATAAAAATAATGTGCTCATGAACAAAGAGATTAAATCTGAATTTACTTCCCTGTGGGGTGACTATCTTGACCAACTTCCTCCCGGGAGAAGACCGAGATTTTATAAGCATCTCATCCATCCTGAGACTGATGAATTTGATCTGACTTATGGAAAATTGATGGGAATTATTAGTTTAAAAATTCTCTTCTTTATGTCCAAAATATACCGTGATGGATATGATGAATTTAATGTCCTTCAGCTCTTGGATTCATTGAAAAAATTGAGACAGGGAGATTGTGTAACCAGAGATAGCTCATCTGTCTTTTTGAAGTTTATCAGTGACATTACAGAGCACTTTCATGCCTCATCTACTTCAGCGAAATATCTTTCGCTCTCGCCCAATGATAGCACGATCATGGGTTGATCTTTGATCTTTGCCATGCCTTTGGAATGATTTAGGACATCCCTTATCAATTCTGTCGAACATACTTCTAAGGAATTCACATGATCAAGGATGATTTACTCTAATCGGATTGATGGGATAGAGCGTGAGGGATGTAAATTTGATCAGGATTTGAAATATGGCATCTATTCAGAATTTTTGGAGAGTAATAGTTGTATTTCAAGGCGAGTAAATGGTAAGGTAATGATCTCTGATTGTGATGGGTTTATTGAAAATTATAAATCTGGCTTACTTTTGGATACACTCCATAACAAGATATACCTCGATGGACAAAAGTTGACCTCAGAACATCTCCATTCTCAATCGGGTACCATAGAAATTATGAAAATTCTGATTCAAAATCTTGGGAAAGAGGTATCAAATAAGCAGCTTCCTTCATCTAGTTATAGTAAAAATAAGAATGAGATGTTCGGAAAAATTGTCATCCCTCTCATTGATTTGATAGAAAAGAAAACTGGGAAAAAGCTTCCTCTCATCTGCAAAGGAAGCATCTATGACTTCTATGTAAAATTAAATAAGTCTGATATGGAGATTGTAGTGATTGATAGGTTGGATAAGGAAGAGTTTAGATAAATAGCTGATAGCCTGATAGACTAAAGGGATATTATCGCTTTTTTAATTCTTCAAATATTTCTTCTTTCGGTTTGCCGATTAAATTACTACATTGCCCCAATATATCGTTGAATAATCACTCTTTTATCTCCTTATGGTCTGGTATCGTAAGTGTTTAATTTAATCATTTTATTTTAAAATGAGATCAAGTTTTACGATCCTTGCGCAATTCTGGTTCTTGGAAATTATATTTTTTGATCAAAAATTTCTTTAGCTTTTCTCCTGTTATGCTCAGAAACACCATTTTACAACTATATTATCAGCTTAAAAGTTTTTGCTTTTTCAAAAAATTTTAATTTGGGGAGTATTCACTTCTTATCTGATACTTCTTCTGCATAATGAGTAATCAAAGCATCTTCTATATTTATCAAAAGGTCTTCGAAACTGTCTCCTTGAGTAAACACCCCAAGATCAAATATCGAAGCCGAGTATCATTTTTTTTCTTTATTAATTTTTACTTCCATTTGGTATTTTTACCATCTAAATTACATTATCTATGTATATCTATTTCTTATTAAATTTCAAGCCTATTATCAGTCTAGCTGACCCTGTCAGCCTATCTGCTCCCGAGAGCGAATCCCTCTAACTCGGCTTCTAGCGAAGCATCTGATTCACTTGCTCCCGGGAGCAAAGGAACAGAAGGAACAGATATTCGCCTCCGAATCTAATAACGGAAATTCATTATATATCAGTAAAAGCGTTCTTCCATAACTGGTAAATCAATAAATAAACATTCCTTTGGCCTCCCTTCATAAGGGAGGTCGGGTGGGTTTGTTAGCCTCAAATCCTCCTCAAACCAGAGGCCTATCGAGATAGATTACCGATATCTTATCTACCTGCAAAGGGCGAAGTCCTGCAAAAGAAAAAAATGGACAAAAGTAGGACAAATAGTCTGACAACCTAATCGGCTATCCGCTCCCGGGCTTGTCCACCTCTGGTGGGAGCGGAATCCTTCCAACTCGGCTTCTAGCGAAGCATCTCACTCACTTGCTCCCGGGAGCGAAGGAACCGAAGGATCAAAATAATAAGAAAAAGCCCTCACCGAAGTGAAGGGCCTTTTCTTGTCTGCCTAAGCAGAGCTATATGATAGTAACAATCGCTTGTTAACTATTTTACTGAAGTGAATGGAAGAGCACCTACATTGTCGTAAGTAGCACCAAGTAACCCGCCAAACATTGCGTTAGTCAAGGTTACATTCCAATCAGTACTGTATGCTGAAGATGATACAATAGCACCCTCTACAACAACAATATAATTGACTGTACTTCAAGCATCTATAACAGAATTAGCAGATGAATTTGAAGTCATAGGCACAACAAGTGATGTAGCATTGTCAGTAGCCCAGTCAAATGAATAAGTACCAGCTAGATTAGCTGCAATAGTAGATTCTTTGTAAACTCTTACCAAAAGAGTTCCTGTGTACCCTGCAAATGAACTAGTAATCTTAACACCAGTAAGTGTTATACTAGTTTTACCAGCAGCAGTAGCTGAGAATCTCAAAGCACTTGTTGTAAGAGCCTTACCTGGATTAGCAAGTTGAGCCAATACTAGAGTGTTTTCAGCGATAGCATGAGTCCTTCATGAAACATCAACACCAGCAGCAGCTATAGTTGTACCATTTGATGATTTGATGTTTGTTCCAGAGACATTGATATGCAAAGTTACAGAACCAGTTGTACTACTATTAACATCAGCAATTACATAGTAACTAACTGAAGTATCTTTAGTGATCACTGGAGCATTAGAGATAGCAGAGAATACTACCGCAGTTCCAGAAGTAGTAGTCGCAGTAGCGATTACTGTACCAGCAGAATCTGTTAACTTAAAGTTACTTAAGTAATCAAGATTAGTACCTGTAATTGCAACATCGTATAAAGTGATGTTGTCATTTGTTGCACTAACTTTGAACGCAGCAACCTTTTGAGCAAGAGATGGAGACAATAACAATTGTGACAATGGATTAACATTGCTCACAGCTAATGTTCCAGCAGCAGTAGCTACAGTGAAGGTAGCTCCAGCAGGTTTTGAATATGTACTGATAGCACTAGATGTTAATGTGTCATAAGCATTCAAACTACTTAATGTTAATTTGAATGTTCCTGTACTGAACGCTTCTGCCATATTAGCTTTGATTTGAACATTTAATGAAGTAGTAGGAGTAATTGTCTTACTAAATCCATCAAATGTAACAGTATTAGATGTTACTGTCTTAGTCTGGATAGCAGTTCCGTTGATGTATAATGTTAAGTATGCATTATTGAGGTATCCATTATTACCTGTAGTACTATTACCTGTAGTACCTGCCCATCCTGTAACAGCAACTACCATATTACTGATAGTAACTCCATTCCCTTGACTTGAAGATAAGTTCAAACCATAAGTTAATAAGTTACTTGAACCAGCAGCTATAGTTGTATTTCCAAGAGCATCATTTTTTGTAACATTTAATGTAGCTGTTTGAGATGTAATAGATATCCCAGCGATACTTCCGATAGAAGTTGCTACTGTGTATCCGTTTGATACATATTCTGTGATATGGAAAGAACTCAATTTCAAATCCTCGAATTTAAGTGTTCTCGCAGGAGATGTATCTTTTAATTTAGCGTACATTCTAACAGAAACAGTACCATTGATAGATGCTGATCCCAAGAAGGCTGCACCTGTATCTGTAGCTGAAGGGCTGTAAGAGAATACTGAGTTACCTATTTGAAGGTAAATAGTACTATACATTGCATCCATTCCTGTAGCTTGAGTAGAAGAAGAAGATACAAATAATGTAGGATCTTCTAGAGAGATAGCAGATTTTGTTGTGATAGTACCTTTCATGAGAACGATATCACTTCCAGCAGCATAATTTGTAGACAGAGCTGTAGCTGTATCTCTAGCGAATGTAATATCACTTCCTTGGATTGTATTTGAGTACAATGTAGGAGTTCCTGTTACTGGAGATCTAAATGATGTAGTTGATTCTATCATATTCAAATCTGAAGTATTTCTCAATATGAATTGATAAATGTCACTACTTGTTTCTACATCATTTACAATTGCTTTGATGTAGTATGTAGCTGTAGTAGCATTTTTGAGAGTATCTGAAACGATAAATGTAATATCTCTACCATTGATTGTAGGATCTGATGATACGATAAGACCATTTCTTTCAAGAACGACATCAGAGAGATTTGATAAGCTAGCATTACCATCTTGTCTCAAAGTAATACTTTGGAATTTAAGATCTCTAAGTTCTGATCCTGTATAAACTTGGTTATTTGTTAATTTGAATGCACCCAATTCCATTCCATTTGCAGTTACATTTGCAGTACCTGTACCTGATGCTTGTTCGATTTTTACATCATTTACTACGTAATCTGCAGTTCTAAGTATAGGAGTGGTAAACGATCCATTTTCACTTTCTGCTGTAGTTGAGAAGTCTGTAGATTGGAATTGATAATCTGTACCAGCAGCTATTGTGCTTGTACTGAAGTCTACATAAAGATCCAATGTTTCAGTGCTATTTGCCTTCACTACATATGTAGGAGTGAAAGAAAGAATAGCTATACCATCAGATGTAAATGCAGCTTTACCAGAAACTCTAACACCATCCTTTTCAAACCAAACTCTGATAGTAGAAGCAATTGATGCTAATCCTAATTTTTTGATAGTTGCGGTTTTCAAAGAAACGTCGCTAGAACTTGCTCTAAAGTCTACAGATGCAAACTTAGTAATACCAGATTTTGGAATCTGAGTACCATTTGCAAGAGTATCATCTCATAGAGATACACTTAATGAACCTGCTAATACTTCAGGAGTAGTTGTCACACATTCAGCTGGACATGTTGAAAGTCCTAGAGAACAAGACAATTGATTTTCTGGAGTGTCACAAGTTGCAGGAGTTGTAGTTCCTCATGCTGCTCTTTGCATCATAAGCATTACATATCCTCTTACTTCAGGAGCATTTGGAGTTGAGATATTAGTCATAATACCTGCATCTTTCAAAGCTGATAAGTGATTTAGATAATATGGATTACCTCCATTGTAGTCATCACCGTACATAGCTCTAGAAAGAACTGTACCAAATTGTGCTCTTGTAACTATACCATTTGGATTGAATGCATTGATATCAACACCCATAAGACCAAGCTGGCAAGATTCCTTGATGTACCCTTGTAATTCTTCTGATTGATTAGAAACATCAGTAAAGTTACAAGCTAATGATGTGTCAGGAGTCAAATTTAAGACTTCCTTAGCATAATTAACCATCATTTTAGCCATGTGAGATCTGATAAGTGATCCATACATGTCTGCATTGTTAATTGAAGATTGTGTAGTTATACCTATTCCGTAGGCATAGTCATACGCACCTTCTAATTCACTGCTGTAGCTACTAGCACCAAGTACTGATGTAGGCACAGTTGAAGCAAGCATAAGCACTACTGCAATACTTGCAAACAGTTTTTTGAAATTGTTCATGTGTTTGTAAAAATAGAATATAAAAGATTTACCTCATTGCTGTCCACCCAGGTGGATAAAACAAATTGGTATATTGTACTATGGATATCTGGTTCTGTGTCTCCACACAGTAACTTTTCTTAAATCTTAGCAATTCAGTAGACAAATGCAAGACAATATTGGACATACTTAAATGTAGTTTAAAAGCTAGTCCTCAATTGGTGCTTTTTAGAGATATTTTCCAAAAAATACTAAATCCTTCACGAAGGATTATGTTAGTGAAGAATTTAACTTTTTTGGAAAGCTCCTCTAGTCTTTCTCAATTACTAATGATCGATATCCTTCTGACTTGGCATACGATTGACTGTCTACTTTGTGACAACCTTTGGATATCAACATCTGGCAAGATTATATTAAAGTAGGCTTCACACCGCACAATACTATGAAAAATAGAACTTGCCATTTCTACTTGCGTTATCTAGATA
>CAYUVZ010000003.1:0-4497 GCA_964448265.1 uncultured Candidatus Peribacteria bacterium
ATATCCTTCGCTACGCTCAGGATGACAATTGTATACTTATTTGCTGTGGGATTGAAAGCTGTGAAAAAAAATATACTCCACCGCCTTGAGTATCTTTTTCTTCTGCGGATAAATTTATTTTTGGTGGCGGTGGAGTACGAGCAAATACGGTTATGTATGGTTTTATATCTTTATGATCGGTTTGTAATTCTATGCTTTTAATTGCGGTTTATTATAAAAAAAGGGGAGTTACCCCTTAATATTATAAATTGTTAATACTTGAATTATTTTTTTAGTTAAAGTTGTAATGTCGCCGAATAATACTAGGGACCATCTGTCCTTCTACGTATATTGGGATTAAAACTTTTTTATTATTGCTTTTTTCTGAAGATGATGCATCTTCTTTTTTCTGAATTCTTTTTCTATATTTCATATACCTGTATTTATTTTTGTATACTATACTCATTTGTCTACTAAAGTCAAGCCTATTTTCTCCCAGTTACGAAGCCAGTTTTATTCTTTCTTTTTCGTTTTTTGACTTTTGCGGAGAGTTTCCCTATAATAAGGTATATTTATTTTTGAATGGTGGATGATGCATAGCAATAATAATATTCCTAAAAAAGAAATAGAGCTTCTAGATGATCATGGTACTCCGCCAGCTGATCATTTTCTTTCTGTCGATTTATCGGGAAATAAAAATCAGTTGCCTTTGGTCGTTGATGTGCCTGTCTTGGATAAAAAAGAATTACAGACTATCTTGGGAGCATATCCTGATTTTTTGTCTACGACAAATGTCGTGATTGAGTTTTTGCTTTCTAAATGAAAAAATAGAGATAAACGAAAAGACTTGAATGAAGTATTGCTTATGTTTCCGCAGATATCGTTTGCGCGTTTGGCATACGCGTTATATCATTCTCCATGAATAGAGGATATGATCTCTACGCATCCAGAGCGTTTGGAATTCTTTGTAGACCGATATCAAGAAGAACTTTCTGATTCTGAAATTCCTATAGAAGAATTAGTCTTTGATAATGTTCAGTGAAGTCATATTTTTAGACTTTGTGCACAGAGTCAGAAAAAAAAGGATGCAAGGACTAAGAATAAAAGACCGCTATTCAAAAGTTTCTAGTCTTTGGACTTATCTCGTTTCTTGGTTCATTTAAAATAAAAAAGTCATCCCCAGATTGCTGTTTTTTTTATATTGTTTCATATTTAATTTTTATTCGTTGTGCAGTGTCTTTTGCTACTAATTCTGGTAGTATATCACCATTGTCTGTACAACTTCCATCTCTATAGTTAAGGTTGTTTTTGCTGATGTTTTTTGTCCCATATCTTAGATATCCTTTTGTGTTGAAAATGTGAATTATAGGGAACCCTTGGGTCCCCAAAGAGATACCACCTATACATTGATCTCATTTGTTTCTATGATGATAGATAAAATAATAATCTAAGTCTGGATATCCTCAAAGATTTATCTTAAGCTCTTCTCTCTGTTTATTGTCGTTTTTTATAAATATATTTATATCATCACCAAATTTGATTGTCTTGTCCCTTATGTCTATCAATAAGTCTTCAGAGGTTACGCGATCATAGTAGTCTTCTTCGTAATAAAATATCTGACAGGTAGCAAATTTTGTGAGTTCGGGGATAACTAATTCTTTACGGCTATTTGTTATGATTTGGGGGGAGTAATCTAATTCTTCTTCTTGTATTTTTCTTTTTTCTGGTTTGTTTATGAATATAGGATCTGGTTCCTCAATCTTTTTATTAAATATTTTTTCCATTTCACGGGCTTTCTTTATTATGATATCTACGCTTTGTTCTGGAGAATGTATCAGGAGATTTACGAGATTTTTTATAGATTGTTCTTGGATGTCAACTCAGTTTTTTTTAATATTTTCTGTGATTATGTCATAGATTTTTCTTCTAATTTTATTGGTTGTTTTATCAATTGTTTCACTGCGTTTTTCTTTAGTTGTGCTGAATTTTTGTAGTATGGGCAACACGTCTGTCGGATTTTTTTTGATTCTTGAAAAAAGCCTAGGGAAAGATTTCCTGATATCCTGTAATACCTCATCTGATCAGGTGATATATTCTTCTCACAATTGTTCAAAGTAGATGATATTGATATCTTTTTCCTTCGTTTCTTCTAATTCATCCAAAAGATTATATATTTTTTCTAGTGTTTCGGATTTTTGTATATTTTGTTTTTGTCCTTTTAAATTTGTTTCTAGGTTTTGATTTAAGATTGTTTCTTTCTCTAGTTGCATAATCGACATGGTTATATTTTAGTATATAAAAATGTCGACAATATTATTGTTTATCGTGTATAAGTCAATTGCTGTAAGCTATTCCATGGTGTCGAAAGCATACAACAATATTTACTTTTTGATGAGAGAAAAATTAATATTCCAAATATATTCAAATAATGATTTTAATGTTTGATGAAGTAGTTTGCTTTCTATAATCATAGCAACCATATCGGATTTTTGAAAAAGATTGATCATGATTTTATTGGTGGCGTAGATGTGTATCCCACATAGTAAAGATAGGTCAGTATTATTTATTTTTATTTTTTCTTTCAGAAGTTTTTTATCTCATTTGTAGAGTCTTTTCCTATCTTTAAGGTCTGTGGACAGAAGTCTTTGCCGTATTTTTTTTGCTACTCTTTGTCTAGTAAATCGGTGATTGATGAAATTTAATAATTCTGTGTCTTGAATCTCGCTTCCTATGTAAGAAAGGATTTCTTTTTTTTCTGTCAGAAGGTCTCTGTAAATATTTTTTACTCATTCAATCCCATCTGCAATTCTTACCGTTGGTCTAATGCTATATGAATTAGCAATCCCATGGAAAAGTGGCAATGCATTTTCAAATGTCATATATTTTTGTTTGAGTTGTTCAGCAAGTATTTCTGGAAGTGTGGCTGTAAATCGTTCAACTCATCTTCTTTGACTCCTTTGTATGTGTCCTAATTTTATTAGGTTTTGCAAAATAGCATAACAACTTGATCTGTTTACTCAGCTTTTTGTGGCAATTCTTGTCACTGGAGAGGCGCCTATCTCCAAAAGAGACAAGTACACTTTAGCTTGTTTGTCAGTTAATCACAGATTTTTAATAATTTCCAAGAGCATGCTGATTATATACTATTAAAGCCTATTTCCCATAAGTGGCTTTGTCGCCTAATTTTTCTTCTATTCTCATCAGCTGATTATATTTAGCAACTCTATCTGTCCTGCTGAGTGAGCCTGTTTTGATAAATCAGGTATTCATTGCTACGACGAAATCAGCGATGAAGGTGTCTTCTGTCTCTCCTGATCTATGAGATACAATAGCTCTCATACCGTGTTGGGAAGCCATGCGTATACAGTCAATCGTTTCAGACACGGATCAGATTTGATTTAATTTTATCAAAATTGCGTTTGCCATTTTTTGGTCGATGCCCATTTGTAATCTCTTGATATTTGTCACAAATAAATCATCTCCGATGATCATAATTTTGTCTCCGAGTTTTACCGTCATATCTTTCCATCCTTCAAAATCGTCTTCAGCGTGACCATCTTCGATAGAGATGATAGGGTACTTCGCGACTCGGCTTTCGTACAAGCTCGTTAATTCTTGTGCAGTCAGTGTTTTATTTTCTCCTGCGAGCACATATTTATTGCCTTCGTAAAATGATGATGCGGCAGCATCGATGGCTAATTTTACTTTTCATTCGTATCCTGTCGTCTTGATTGCTTCCATGATGACTTGAAATGCTTCTTCATTGGATCCTAGATTAGGGCATATCCACCTTCGTCTCAGACACTGGTGTTGTATCATTTTCATTTCAAAATCTTTTTTAGCGCGTGGAAGACTTCAGCTCACATTCTCACAGCTTCGTGGATATTTTCTGCGCCGACAGGGACGATCATAAATTCTTGGATATCGACATTATTATCTGCGTGAGATCATCCATTCAAGATATTCATCATCGGATAAGGAAGGATATGTCATGCTCATGTGTTGATATATTCAAACACTCGCTGATTATTCGCTTTGGCTACGGCAGTGATGAAAGCCATGGAGACGCCGAGGATTGCGTTAGCGCCTAATTTATCCTTATTTGGAGTACCATCCAATGTGATCATAAGTTCGTCCAGTTCTCTCACGGTTTCAAATGATTGTCCGATGATAGCGTCTTTAATTATTGTATTCACATTATTGACTGCTTTGAGTGTACCTTTTCCACCATATCTTTTGGGATCACCATCTCTGAGTTCTAATGCTTCGTGGATTCCGGTGGATGCTCATGAAGGGACGATGGCTCTTCACATGGTGCCAGTATCTAAAGTAACTTCAACTTCTACGGTAGGATTGCCTCTCGAATCGAGGACTTCGCGCGAATGCACGCCCTGAATTTTGTACATCAAATATATTTAACAAATAAAAAAATCTGAATACTGTTATGTATTCTTTATGATTTTTTTTTCAAGACTAAATCAATGGCGGTGGGTGTGCGATCTGATTGTAAAGATAATT
>CAYUVZ010000003.1:4597-21280 GCA_964448265.1 uncultured Candidatus Peribacteria bacterium
CACGAATTATCTCAGTTTGAAAAGAGACAGTTCGTGAACTGTCTGAACGAAATAGGGTGTAAAGATAATTCACGAATTATCTCAGTTTGAAAAGAGACAGTTCGTGAACTGTCTGAACGAAATAGAAAAACGAATAACGAAATTTTATCTCTCTATAATTTTATTTTCTACCAAATCTATCAATACTGATGGTTTTCATGGGAGGATGCCTCCGTCGATGATGTAGTCCACTTTTGATTTTAGTTCAGGGGAGAGATTTTGAAGGTCGTTGAGCGGGGGCTCATCTGCTACATTGCATGATGTCGTGATAAACGGTTCCCCCAGTACTTCTACGAAACTTTGAAAGGGATGTTTTAATATCCTAACTCATGGTCTTTCATACGTGAAAATGTAGGTCACTCCGTGATATATGTCTAAATATTTTTTTAAAATATCTATGTCTATCGTTGTGGTGTTTCCATAGTTATTTTCTATCCATTCAAAAGAAGGGGCGATGATCGAAAACATTTTGTCAGGTTCTCTCTCTTTGATAGCAAAAATTTTTTCCACTAGTGGTGGTTTATATAATCATCCGATACCATAGACTGTATCTGTGGGATAAATGAAAATTTTCCCAGCTCTAGCTTCCTGGAGATACAAAGGTTGGTCGTCTAAAAATTCTTGAAGAGTAATTTCTTTCATAGGTATTTAGAAGATTAGTAAAATTTAAAGATGAGCGTCACTCTGAGCGGAGCGAAGAGTATAACTATAACAGCTGATTAGGTAATTAGTTATATCCTTCGTCCGACCCCGAAGTGTCGGGGGGACTCAGGATGACATTTTTTTTATTTCAGGAATCCTCAGCTTTGGATGTCTCGTAATTTTTTATAGGTTCCATGCTCTTTTGCAAGTAATTCGTGATGGCTTCAGCTTTCTATGATTTTGCCATCTTCCATGACGATGATCCTATCCATTTTCATAATTGTCGAAAGTCTGTGAGCGATGACGATGGCTGTTTTGTTTCTCAAGACTTCGTCCATAGCTTCTTGGATGAGATGTTCAGATTCTGAGTCGAGACTGGATGTTGCTTCGTCCATGACGAGAATCCTTTTGTTCTCCAATATTGCTCTCGCGATAGCGACTCTCTGTCTTTCTCCTCATGAGAGTTTGATGCCTCTTTCTCAGACTGTTGTTTCATATCCATTTTTTAGTCCTTGGATAAATTCATGGCATCTTGCCATTTTTGCCGCAGCAATGATTTCTTCATCTGTCGCTTCAGGGTTTCCATAGCTGATATTTTCTTTGATAGATCTATGGAAGAGCACAGGATCTTGGGGGATCATAGAAAGACTTGACCTCAGACTGTCTTGTTTTACGTCAGCAATATTTTGTCCATCTATCAGGATTTCTCCTCATTGAATATCAAAAAATCTAAACAGTAATTTCACAATAGTCGTCTTTCATCATCCAGAGGCTCCCACGATAGCAATTTTTTCTCAAGGTTGAATCCTCAGGTTATATCATGCTAAAATCGGTTTGTCTGGATTGTATCAAAAATCCACGTGATTAAATTCTACTTTGCCGTCTTTTATATTCAGTTTTTTATCTGTTTTGTCTTGGATCTCATGAGGAGTTTCTAGTATCTCTAACATCTCTGCGGAGTCTCCAACGCTTTTGTTTAATCTCTTGAAAATATTATCCAGTCAGGACATCTGATCAAATAATTTAATCACATATGTTTGTACAAGGACGATAGTACCAGCAGATATCAGTGATAATCACCATAATTTGACTGTAATGTAGATAGCAACAAATTCAAATATGATGAGCAAAGCTCCGCTCGTGAGATGAATTAACTCTCCTCTGTATCGAGTCTTGCTTTGCATATTTCCTCGTTCTTTGAGTGTGTCTCCAAATTTCTTTATTTCCCTAGGGAGTGAAGCAAAGGTCAAAATATTGAAATTATTGCCGATAGTGTCAGCAAGCTCTCAAGTGATTTTGGAATCGTGTTCGTTGGATATAATTTCATAAGGTAAATTCCATCTGTAGAAAAAATATTGTATAGTTCCATATACTAGGACAAAAGCCAAAAAGATGCTTCACAATATCCGACTCTTGGAAAATACAACGATAATGATAAATGGTAACATGATGATCAATCTCAGCAACTCAATCATAAAGATATCAGTCACACTTTCGTATGATCAAGCCAGCTTATTTACTTTTTTGGTAAGTGCTCATGAAAAATTATTAGAAAAAAATCTGTATGAATGTTTGTGAAGATATTGAAAACACTGACTTATGATGCTCATTTGGCTTCTGGTTTCTAGAGGGATGATGCTACATCCAAATGTTCTCCATCCGATTTGACGTCCGACCTCTAATCAAAATATGATAAACACGATGATGATTAATTGGTGAACTGTTTGTGTTTTTATGTTTCATGAAAAAGAAGTAATCGTATCTATCATCTTTGCATAATAGATAGGAATATACATTACGGTGATGGAAGCGATGATGATCCCTAGGATACATGCGAAAAATAGTCGTTTTTGTTTCATATTCATTTTCCAGAAATAGCTTACGACTTTGTTCATCCCGATAGTGTAGATTTTCTTTTTTTCCATGCTACTTGAAGTTCTGATATAAAAAATGCTACAGTGATATGCTGTAGCAGATGATTACAAGAGGGAGTTTTTACTAATGTATTAATTCAATGCTTAAAAATCTCTTTCCTGTAGTCATCTACCACGGGGAATATCTGTGAATACCATATTTAGCTGTTGTAATGATTGATGTGCCATTAATTTATCCAAATCGAGTAAAACACTACATATATATACGAATGAGAAGGGATTTTGTGACGAAAGCTTATATCTTAAACTTATTTCATCCCAGGTCTGTTTTGACGTTGATTTTCATTTCGGATGTGATGAAGATCGTTACGAGTCCATGGAGCAGGATCCAGACGGGAGTCAGACTTACAAATTTGAAGATATAAGGATTGGAAGAGATGGTGTCTGCCAAAGTTCAGAGTGTGGCTACATTTAATCCGTTGAGTCCCAAGAGGGCTATTTGCAGTGTCAGGATGATACTTATCACCGTCAGAGGAACGAAAATGAGGTGCAACATTTTTTTTAACGCGTCGTCGGAGGGGAGCGTGATATGTATTTTGGACGTTCTATAGATCACGACAAGTAGCGTAATGTATATAATCAGAACGATAGTTGTATTTCCATTCAATAAAAATCTTCCCAGCGCATCGTAGGAAATCCCTGCGAATTTCAAGTCAGGCGTCTTATTCAAAAAGTCCACGAGTAGGGCAAGTGATTGAGTCGCCGCTAGGCAGATGCTACTCAATATGTAGTTCCCCAAGATTACTCTGATCATTTTTTCTATCCCGATAGCAAAGGAGAAGATAACGAGCACCCCTCCAAGGGCGATGATGATGAAGCTGATGAGTTGATTGGTCATGGCTGTTAATTTAGAATTTAGAAAGTAAAATCTAGAAACATTAATTTTGAATCCTTGGACTTCGCCGAGGACAATGTGTTGAATTTCAATTACGTCGTGCTGAATTAATTTCAGCACCCATGCTTAGATTCTGAAACAAGTTCAGAATGACAGCATTAAGCATTCAACATTATCAGAGTTTTGATTGCAAAATTTAGAATTTTGATTATATAGTTCAATAGATTTTATCTACCATAGGCAAATTGATGTGATATTCAAATAAAAAATGATTTCCATTCAAAAAATGACTTGCCCTGGGTAAAGCAGGGTTTACATTGCGAGAAGTCATCATTGTCATCGTAATTCTTTCTGTGGGATTGTTATCTACAGTTGTTATCCTCAACAATGGCGTGCATTATGTCCAGAAAACTAGACAGAGAGTCATTGCATTAAATTTAGCCAGAGAGGGGATGGAGGCAGTCTATCAGATGAGAGATACCAACTGGCAAAGATGGGCAGGGAAAAAAGACGCGTGTCGATTGAAATCTAATCCTTTAACTGATGAAAATACTGTTGGATGTAGCAATGATACTTGGATGATGACATGACATTATGCTTTGCAATATGTGAGTACTGCAGGACAAGAATATTTTATCCTTACATGAAGATATTTCACCTGACTGAATCTGACTAATGGAATAGAAAGCTGAGATTTGAATTTCGGTTTGTGTTTGCTTACGGGGCGTTGGATGTCGTGTGTTTGAAATGTGTCTACTACGAGTGAAGGAAGATATTTTAGAGAGATAGAGGGCGTGGGATTGTTTACCAAAGATCCTGTGCAAACCTGATGAGTTTTATTATCATGCAACAGCTGAGCAAGTGTACCTTGTGGCTCATCGCTTGCTAAAGAATTCCGTTTCTGTTCGATAGTTGCATACGTCAATGAAGGGACTGGCGAAGTGAAAATATGTGGAGTGATTACCAATTTTGAGCAACAATAATTTACTGTTTTAATATTCAATAGTCTGATATGGATATTGCAGGTTTAGAAAAATTTTTTGACTATCAGCCTTTTATGTGAGAAGATCCGCAGGTACTTGTGGATGAAATTATTCGTAAAGCTCAAGAATATCTTCCCGTAGCTCAGATACCGCTGATTCAAAAAGCGTATAATTATGCCAAGGCAAAACATGCCTGACAAAAAAGATTATCAGGGGAAGCATATATTGTCCATCCGATCAGAGCTACACAATTTCTCATGCAAATTAGTCCTGATATCGAGACGATTCAGACCTGTATTCTTCATGATGTGATAGAAGATTGCAATGTCTCACAGAGAGATATTGAAAAGGTCTTTGGTAATGAGGTAGGAGCCTTGTGTGAGGGTATGGTCAAAGTTTCCAAAGTCAAATATAAATGAGAAGATAGGCATCTGGAGACATTGAAAAAGACGTTTCTAGCGATGGCGCGTGACTTGAGAGTAATCTTCGTCAAACTCGCAGACCGTATTCACAATATTCAGACACTTCAATATCATCCCAATCCTGCAAAGAGAAAAAATATCGCCAATGAAACTTTGAAAATTTATGTAGCGATTGCCAAGAGACTTGGATTATTCTACTATCAGTTGTACTTGGAAAATGGATCATTCAAAATATTAGATGAGGAATCTTTCACTGATATTTTTGGCTACTTGAAAAAATATTTTGGTGAGGGAGAAAAATATACGGAGAAGGGAATCGCGGTGATTACCAATCTTTTGCAAAAAGAAGATATCCATGATTTTGTCATCAAATGAAGGATCAAAAGCCCGTATAGGATTTTCGAAAAACTTGAAAAAAGATACAAGACAACTGAGATTGCTAGCGTGATGGATTTGATGGCGTATAGGATTATTACCAAAACGGTAAGCGACTGCTATATGGTGCTTGGAATTATCCATAAATATTACACGCCACTGATCAAAAAAATTAAAGATTACATCGCTGTCCCCAAATTTAACGGCTATCAAAGTATCCATACTACGGTCTTGTGAATGTTTAGTTTCCCTACGGAAATCCAAATCAGGACCTATCAAATGGATGATATCGCGGAATATGGAGTTGCTGCGCATTTTGCATATTCAGAGCATAATCAGCCTGTCAAAGTTTCTGATCAGCAATCTCAGTGGATCAAAAAATTACAGGAGATTGTCCAAAGTTATCAGTCTTTGGATGACAGGGAACAATTTAAAAAAGATCTGAATATAGAAATTTTGGACAAGCGTATTTATCTCTACACACCTCAATGAGATGTGATAGAATTGCCTACGGGAAGCACGGTTTTGGACTTTGCTTTTACGGTGCATAGCGATATCTGACTTCGTTTCAATAGTGCAATCGTCAATGGCGAGATTAAACCTATCAGTTATATGCCACAGACTTGAGATGTGATCAAAATAAATATTTTCAAAAATAAATATTCTGCAAATAAACATCGGTTGGATTTTCTTCACACATCCAGTGCTAAAACGAATTTAACTAAATTTCTCAAATATCAACAAAAAGATCAGCTTATTTTGCAAGCGAGCAATGAATTGAATAGACAACTGAAATTATTTTCTCTGCCGCTTTTGAGCGCTTCGGGGAATTTAATTAAGCAGAAATACACCAAAGCAGAACTGGACAAAAAGATGCTTTCCTTGCTATGAACCAAAGATGGTCCTTCGGAACTGATCAAAGAATTTTATCCAAAACAGTTTTCTTCTCAGAAAAATCAAATTCAAAAAGCGATACCTTCGTCATTGAAACAAGAAGGCGAAGAATTTTCAAGTGTGATCGTGGATGGTGATCAGTTATTAAATTATTTCTTTTGTCATGATTGTAAACCGCAGATAGGAGAAAAATTGATTGCCAAGACAGGAAGAGATGGGATCAAAATCCACTCTATCAATTGTAGAGCACTCAAAACTATCGTCTTTGATAAGCTCATGGAGGCTCATCGGACCTGAGACTGTGAAAATATGTATAGGATACAGGTGGAAATAAAAATTTCTAGTAGATCAGGAAATTTGCTTGGTCTCATGAAAGTTTTTTCTGAGTTGAGTATCATTATCCTGCAGGTTTCGATGAAAAATTTATTAGATGGTAGTAGCTTGGTGACTTTTGAAACTGAACTTTCCAATCCTAGTAGGATGGCATTTTTGTTGAATAGCTTGAAAAAATATGATGATTCGCTAAAGGTAAATAAGAAACGCATTGCCTAGAAATATTTTATCTATTTAATTTCATTTTATGTGAACTGGGGTTGGAGTGGTATTGGGGACTTCGTCATGGAGTTTGTCATCATTATTACAAATGGATGGTGGATATTTGATAGCAAATATCGTCATTATTTTTTTGATTTTTATTTGGATCGTTTCCATTGTCCGAGTAGCAAGAGACGTGATGCACAGGACAAACTTTTTTGGAACCCAGATTATTAGTATTTTATTAGTCACATTATTTACGCCTTTGGTCGGGTTGCCTTTGTATTTTGTCATCAGACCGATTTCTTACAAAAAAGATAGGATCCCTCGGAGAGAGGCATGCGCGTCTACCATGATTCATTGTTACAATTGCGGGACTCTGAATGCTAAAGAATACTTATGCTGTATTGCTTGTGGAGAAAGATTGAAAATAAAATGCAAGGAGTGTGGAAATTCTTATCCGCATTCATTTAGCTATTGCAATATTTGTGGAGCACCGAACGTAGAATAATTAATAACTGTCATCCTGAGCGAAGCGAAGGATATAACTAAATATCAGTTATACTCTTCCCCCGAAATTCGTCGGGGTCAGAGTGACAATTTATATATTTAAATCTGAATTTTGTTAATAGTGTTTGCAGTAATTTTGGTCGCGTTGGGATTTGGAATATTGGTCAGTGTGTATTCTATTTTTTTCCCGTTTATGCAAAATCTGTGAACGATCAATCATTACCATATTGCCTATTACGCTGCGGTATCTGCAGTGGAGAGAGGAGAATTAGCTCTGAGATATAGGGAACCGTGATTCATAGGTACTGGAGGATTTATCGGTACGACATGACTTGGTCCTGTGAGTGATATCAGCACAGATATTATTTCTTCTGGAGATGATGAGGGGATCCGATGGACCATCAATTCTAGGACGCAAACTATTCCTGCTGTGGGGATGGGAAATACGGATAGCATGTTTCAGTCCAGTGATAGTGCTGATTACAATATGCTGGGATACAACAGTCTGGAAAACTTGATTCTCAGTTATGATGATACGACAAATATTCAAGATTATTATACCTGAGTGACCACTATGGTGTACTTTACTGGAACATCATTTACGGGCTTAGTAAGATTACCGCCAAAGATATTCAGTGGATTTGGTTTATCGACTCAGGCATTATTGTGTGATAGCATCGCAGGTAATGATTGTGATCCTGATGGTGATGGCATCTATGATGATCTCGCAGTCAATTGGTCTTTAGCAGGTTTGTATCAAGGCGAACAGTTTAAAATTTTACCTACGGTAGGAGTGTTTTATTACAATGGAATGCAGATCGACGCGCCCAATGATACTATCATGAGAGAATCCTGGATCAATGCAACATGAACGGGACAAGCGATGTTTGCCTCGTCATATACTCCTGTGGTGAATGGTGCTAGTCTTGCTATGCACAATGTAGTCTCTGTAGATGACACTGCGATAGCTCCTTTGGATTTTGCTACGATTTTTCAAAATGTTGCATTTACCTGACTGCGTCTGACTTTGGGGGTGCCAAACCTTCTTCGTTCTTTCAACGAAAATATTTATCCTTACTTAGAATATCAATTTTCCTTCCCTCAGTCTGTGGCTGATAGATTCTATTCTCTGCAGTGAAATGGTCGTGTAGGGGAATATGATGTCCAGATTTCTATCAAAAAACCTACTGCGGAGTGAACGGTAGGAGGGGATTTTACGGTGATATTTTAGAGGGATTTAGAATATAAAATTTAGGTTAGAAAATTGCTTGAAGTTTTCAATAATATGCCTCACTATATTTTTCTATAAATTCCGATTTGGACAGTTTATAATATTCTCAGAAAGTTTCTGCGAAAAATTCTTGTAATCATGCTTCTCATGGTTGTAAAAAATATTCATTTAATGTTCTTTCTGTTTTGAATCTTTCATACAAAGGTTGTATCTCTTTGATGTTTATAATGCCCTTGAGGTCTATCTGATGTCACAATTCATGCAATACAAGGGAGATGGAACCATGTTCTCATTTTCCCGCACAAATTCAATTAAAGTTATCTGCCAATCATGCAACATCATCTCGTGTTAATCATGTTTCTTCCCATCCACGAGGAGTCTGTCATTTTAAATCAGCATTCCATGGCCAAGAAGTAACTCATTCATTACTTATGAAAAATACAATGTTTTTCTCTCTAATCTTGGTAATGAGACTTTCTGGCAACAGATTGAGGTCGGCTAAATGTTGTTGAACTATCTCTGATTCATAATCTTTTACTACCATAGAATCAAATAAGGGTTTTAATCTAGGATAATTCGTGTTTAACCTATCTATAACTTTTTGTGTGTCAGGATTCATTTTTCTAAGATTAAAATGAGTCTCTGAAAGATTCTTTGATTTTTCTATGGATTTTTTTGGTGTGGATAAAATACCTGTGATATTCCTATCGTAATCTAATATAGCCTGTAAGGTTTCATTCACTATCATTTGATTGCTACTTCACTGGATGACATAGATTCACTCTCTCGGCTTAGTGTCGGCGTCTAAATGGTCAAAAGTCGTACTTTTTAAAGCATCATAATTCTGTTTTTTGTCCATTCCATATTCGCCGAGTTCCCATGTCCCCCGTAGGACATTCGAAGCATTGATGGCACTGACGTCTCCTATTGGTGGTTTCAAGAAAAGATTATTGATAAAGGTCATTCTGTTTACTAAATCTGGAGTCACTACTTTATAGAGTGCATCCACTGGAATATTTGATTTCTGTTGGATCTGATTTCTGAGCTCAGATTCGCTTAGATTGTTTCACATGACACCTTTGAACATACTGAGATTATTCATTCATATTTCAAGGCTATGAACATTGATAGAGCCATCTTTTTGTATATATCTTTTTAGCAGACCAATCTCCTGTGATGACAATTGAGACAATGGCTCTACAAGATATTTTTTGATCATTAAATATTTTGTATTTTTTCTGTTTGAAGGAATGTCAGAGAAATTTTTATAATAGGTGGCACCACCCTCTCTAGGGAGCCCATTAGTATCCACATACAAGATATCTTCTTTGATCATATGATGAGCATCTAGATAGTCATAGAAGGCCTCACTGCTTGATGGAAAATTCGGTACTAATGCTAGGAGATCTACAAATTTGAGGAAAGTACATCCCTCTAAAAACTCCATATATTTGCTTGTTAGTAGTCCGTTGAATATTTTTTTAAAGTTTTCTGAAGAACCTACTGTTTCATTTTCAAAGAAATGCTGATTATGATCTTTGGTAACCTCTACCGTTCTTTTTCGATACCTCACGAATTCTAGGAGGATATCCCGTGTTTTGGGATCAGTAATTTCTTTTTTTAGTAATTTATTTGACTGAATAAATGTCTTAAACTGATCGATGGTTCAAATGTCATCATATGTAAGCTGATCTACAGTCATTTTATCGATTAGTGTGTACAGCTCTACAGCCTGTTTTCAGATACCGAGATTGTATAATGAAATGATACATCTTTCAAAAGGTTCTGCCTTGTCTATTGCAAAGGATCTAAACTCAGTGACAGGAGTCTTTTTGTCACTGAATACGGATTCACAATCTGATCACTTATCTCTAATGTTTGTTCAAGCTTTATTGACCATATCCACATCCTTACCAGCGTTGAATCCTCAAAGATTTGCCATAATGAGGGTATTTTGCATGAAATTTGCTAGGTCATTGAATTTGATTCCATAGTCTCATCAGAGTGTTACATGATAGCCACGAGATCATCTGTCAAAAGATACATCTTCATTCATATCCATGGGTTCTGACTCTTGTGATAATCATCTATAATAATCAGGACGTTCAAAGTTTAGATCCACGAAATCTAGTTCTTGTAACAATTTAAGCTCTAGTAATAATAGATATGGATTATCTGTCGGTTTAGTGGCGATCTCATACATCGCATCATTTCATTTTGCTATACCACTATATGCTGACAAGATATTAATGTCTGCCTTGTAATCACTCTGTGTTCTTTCTTGATATGCTATTCCAATAGATTTTGTCACTTCATATTCCACTCCGATAGAAGTTTTTAGTCCTGATGGGATGTTCTCATAACTAGACATAACTGTTTGATATCTTTGAATCCTTTCATAGACTCTCTTGCAAAGCTCTTTGGTGTCCATTTTCAATCCCGCTATATACATTTGATTGATTTCACTGGCAAACATAAGTGTGACAATGGTTTTTCATTTGTCTTTGATTTTATTTTTTTCTACAAAATCAGACAAGGTCTTTCCTATTGGGAATTCTTTGTCTGCTAATGCATCAAACATCTCATACTTGTTTTGGCTAATGAGCAAAGAGAATACCTCTCAGAGTTGCAAAACAGTACTTCTTTCATTCTCTCTGTCTATGACATCAAATTTTTCTTTGTAGAAGTCTTTGATAGATTGGACATTTTTTAATCATTCGTGGATAGCGAGGGCTATATTAGTCCCAAATTTTTGAAATGTAGCTATCATATCTTTGGTGAGAAATTTTAATCTGTCGGGGTTTTCTTGAAACCATTTTTTGGAAAAAGGAATTGGATCTTTGATGAGTCATCTGTCTTTGTCTATCGTAATCAGTACATCATTTTCTCACATATAGTCTAATACATTTTCTTTTTGAATAGGGAAATGGTATGTCTCGATTCCCTGAGAAAAATTATTTACTCATCCAATAAATATCTGAAGGAGTTCTTGGTTATTAAATTGGAATTTTCCCTGTATCTCATTATATGTCCTGATGACGAAATCGGGGTCTTTTTCTATCAGATTTTTTTTCAAAAGAGTGATTATTTTTTCTTTATCATAGAGCAAGAAGTCTTCTCGTTTGATGTCTCAAGTTTCTTTGGTGGTAAATAGCTCTCCATAGGCTTTTGAATTCCAATATCCCTCAGGTAACAGAGAAATGTTTTCTGTCAGAATATCTAATTTTTTATTGTTGTATATTGTGTTAAAAACCTCTATTCTATGTAAGGGATGAATTCCTTGGACATCTTTTCGATATTTTAAAAGGTTGTCTAAATATATATTACTTTCGGGTTTGAGTTCGTTTTTCGTGAAATCATAGAAACTATCAAATTTTTCTAGACTTTTTAATACAATATGTAGCCCGTGTAATGCCGAAATTTTTTCTAGATATGATGAGACTGCATCTATATATATCTGAGTCTCGGGTTTTATTCCTCCTTTCTCAAAATCGTAGAATTTATTAAAATTCTCCAAAGATTCTAATTCTCTTATCCCTTTTACTTCCGCAAAATATTTCACAGCACAATCAATATATATCTGGCTTTCGGGTTTGATTTCTCATTTTTGGAAATCATAGAATTCATCAAATTTTTCTAAAACATTAAGTATATTAATACCATTAACTTGTTCCATATATGCTCTAGCTGTTTCAATGTACTTTTTATCTTTTGGTTTTATTTCTCCTTTTTGAAAATCATAGGAATCGTTAAATGTCGTTATTTGACGAATTTTTTGAGATCATAATCATCTTGTGTTTTTTCTGTATGTTATGAGGGCTTCCGAATATTTTCAAAGTGCATCAGGATCATCAAATTTTCTGATTTCAGCTTCATAATTTTTTAAATCGTTTTTTACGCTTTCTCCTGAATACTTGTTCCAATAATCTCTTATATCTGTGAATATATCAAGATTGTCCGCTTGTATGACATCAAAGATTTCTTTATCGGAAATATGGAATTCTTTTTTTAAATTAGGAATATACTGATATTCTCAATTCATTGATACATGGAGATATATTATCAGACTACATTGTTCCTGTTTCGTTAAATATTTGAACACTTCTATATAGGCACCCATAGACGATTCGGCTGTGACGTTATTTAAAATCATTTTTTTCTTAATATCCATAGGTATCGTTATGAGATCGTGTCCCAAAGCAATTAATGTCTCTGTAATGTCCCTTATAATACCGCTTCTAGCAATAGACGATTCCCTAAGTACATCCATCAGACAGGTTGACAGAAGTTCTTTATCTATTAATTTTGGACAGTGTTTAATCCGGTAGAGAGTCTTCTCCGTTTGTGATTTAATATCGTAAAATCCTTTATAGATGTTTGCTATTGGTTGTGTAAAATACTCCTTCAATTGTCATCAGTTCAATTTTGAGAAATTTTCATCTGAAAGTGTAGAAGTTTCTTTTATATACATTAATTTTTCCATAAACTGCCTATCATAAAGCAGGTCTGATCATATAATTTTTTCATCAATAAGTCTTTGGAATAATGGGAAATTATCAGAGATGAATTCTTTCTGAGGGAGTTTGGAATAATTTTTTGCTGGGATTCAGAGAAGCTCTATGTTCTTCATAATTTCTAATGTTCTTTTGGATTGAACCTCATGATATTTTGAGAATACTTTGAAATTACCATTCCCCGCATCTATGATGTTATGGTTCTTGTCATATATCTCATAATCCACTGCTACCACATTTCCTTTTTTGTCTTTTTTGATATTTTTGATATTGATTGTTATATCTTGATCTTTCTTTGTTGCTAGGAATCATTCCATCTTGGTATAGGTATCAATCTTTTGACTCAGACGCTGAAGTGGTCATGTCCCCATGTGTGCTATCCTTAGACCGATAACCATGGCTAAAGTTTGTGCTCGAGCTTCCGGTGTCCATTCTACACTGTCACCAAACATGAAGCCTACGGCATGCGAAGTAACTTCCATAGAGAATACTTCACCAGGAAGGGTAATCGCTTGGGCAAGTAATTTTTCTTTGAAAAGATTGGATGCTTGGAGTGAATTTAATTTTTTGCCTGCAAGTGTTTGAGTGAGTTCATTAGTCATCTGACCAAACATTTTCATTACTCCCATAAATGCGACGCTTTGCGTATATCCTGTGACAGATTTTTTTTCTTTCATCATAGGTTGCCCCTTGGCGTCATATTTACCTGTGAATTCCTGATATGATCCAAAAGGATTGAGCTTGGATCGAAAATCTTCATCAAATTTCTGAGTAGTAATTAATTCATTCAATGTCAGATTTGTGGCATGGAAAGCGATTCATTCTACAAGTATATCTGCAAACGCTAATTCTGGTGCTACTTTGATGGACTCAATAAATCATTTTCCTGCCATATTTGCATATCTTCCAACTCTGCTCACATAGGATCCTGCCTTCAATACTTCTGCTCATCTTTGGATACCATAGATTGCTCATTTAGCGGCGATATTTGCTATTCATCAAGAGATTGCCATGAGAGCTACTTGGACGACTATTTCTTTTGATACTTCTACAGCTGTATTTACTGTACTATCAGAATGATATGCTCCTATTCATTTGATATCTGACATTAGGAGTATGACAGACTCATCAGTTGTGAGCTGAGTACCACTATCATTCAGGTCTTTGAGTTCATTGATAGCCTCGGGATAACTAGCTAGAACATAGTATCATGCATTTTTCTGAAATGTTTGGTATAGCGTAATTCTTTGGTAGTTTTCATATTGCTGATTGATCATGTCATCCAAAGATATTTCTTTATCCAATCAGTCGAATTTTACTTTTTTACCATGGAGAATGAAATCTTGCATCGTAGAAATATATATTTTACAGGATTGTAGTGATCACTGTAAAGCAAGTTTTTTATCCTCTGAAGATTTATTTATTTTCTTTTGAATCGTATCTTGCAACTGAACATAGGTCTTTATGTTTTTTTGCATGTTAGAGATCAGAGATTGTTTGATTTCATTTTTTTTGATTTTCATGGATTGAATTCTAACTTCTTCTCAGTAAAGTTCTCAGTAAAGCTCATGTGCGAGTTCTCCACGTAATCTCATTGTAGTGCTGTTGTTATCTTTTCTTGGGATTCCATATTTTCTTAAAAATTCGTATGTTTTACGTGGATATCTATATTGTGGTTCGATATCCTTGCTATTATGTCATTTTTCTTTCGGACCTTTCAATGTCAGCAAAAGTTCATTGAAAATATCTTCGTTTTCCAGTATCTGATTTAGTCTTTTGATTGACTCATTCAATTCAGTCCCATGGGGTACTAGATGAGTAATTTTGCTTTGGAGAATTTCTCATTGTATTAATGAGAGAACCATATCTCCAGATTCATA
The DNA here is from genome assembly GCA_964448265.1 of uncultured Candidatus Peribacteria bacterium. GTDB lineage: Bacteria > Patescibacteriota > Gracilibacteria > Absconditabacterales > Absconditicoccaceae > CAJBLF01. The sequence continues at coordinate 19,391 of CAYUVZ010000003.1, forward strand.
CGAGGTCAAAAATCAGTCTTTGGCATCGATTTTTCTGAGATATTTAAGGACTTCTACTACTTTTGTTTTCATGTTTTTTTCATTATATCCATCGGGTTTGGTAAGGAACAATTTTAGGTCATGTAATGTCTGTCCAGTTTCTCCACCTCAAGGCATGCCAGGGGCATTATATTCTTTGAATATCTCATTGAGATAAAATTGGAGATTCTCTTTGCTCAATGTTTCGACTCGATGTGCATCTTTTATTTTATCCTGGAATTCGTTGAAATACATCAAATTAAGCGGAACTGCTTTGCTTTGGAGATACTGATAATAGATATCTGCTGATTTGAGAATAAGGTTGATTTGGAGCATTCTTTCTTGAAACGAAAGATTCTCAAATGTGATTTTCTCATTTTTTTGATGCTCTATAGAAACTATAGAGACTGTTTTTTTTGTTTGTAACAATGGATTTTTATACCCTGGATTGATGCTACGGATTTCTTTTTGTAATGAATAATTTTTGGTAAAATCTTTTTCTGCTTGGAAAGAAATATCTGTCTCATTTTTCACTAAATAGATATAGAGCTTGAGAAGACTGATATCTGATGATGTGAGATTTTCATTTTTCATAATTTTTTGTGCGATATCATCATGAGCTTTATATAGGGCAACATGGATTATCGGTTCTAGTGCTTTATTATCTCTGTCCAGCGTCTGTGCCAAATCTTTGAGATCATCTTCTTTGGAATTTTTGAGAAAATTATTTAACTCGGTGACATCTATCGTCCAGTCTTTGTTTACATCTACTTTTTGTATGATTTCCTTTTCTCCTGGCATAGCTACTGCATTTGATCTAAAAGTTTTTCTGCTTCTTCGACATCTTTTTGCTTCATTTCTTTTTTCTGGATTTTTTTCACGATTTGTGCTGATTGTTCCAGTCTCTCTTTCTCTTTTCCTTTTTTGGTCGTTTTGAGGGATTGAGTGATCAGGAAGAGGACGCTATCGATAGTTTTTTCATCTATGTAGTTACTTTCTATTAATGCCAAAACTCCCTCGGCGAGATTTCGGTAGGGCGAGAGTTTTTTGAGTACTTGAATCAATATTTCTTTCTTGGAATTCATAGGGGGAGAAAGATTGGTAAAAGCTATATACTAAGTATACTTATCAACTGTTTTTTATCAAAAAAAGTGCCCGATTTGGGGTAAATTTGATGACATTTGTCGTGTTTGTGATGGGTGTGTGGTTGGAGGGGGATTCCAGATGATATTTTAGGGGGGATATCTTAACTTGTTTTTTTGTAATGTTTTAATATATTTTAACTTGTAAGTAATGGAATAAATTATATGCATCGTTTTATCGTAGTTATAAAGCCCATAATCTATTTCGTCAAAAAATGTGTTGATTTTCTAGAAATAAAATGTATGCTGTTGCTCATTTACCTTTCCATTATAAGGTGTCTGTTTACTTCTTAATTATATAATTATCATGGCAAATGAAAGGAAAACAGAATCAATTGTACGTTCTCATTTTCATAAATTCGATTGAATTATTGTTGAAGAACAAAGCTCAGAGAATCCAACTATAAATAAATTATTAAAAACGGCCTCCAAAAAGTGAGATGGGAAATGATTCCCTGAATTTATAATTTCCTTAAATGCTAATTCAGATTTGATAATTGTAATAGAATGTAAAGCAGATGCTCGTAAACATGAAAGTGAATCAAGAGATAAATTTTCTGATTTTTCTGTGGATTGAGCATTATTATACTCATCTTATCTTTCAAAAGAATTTGATGTGTTGTCAATTGCTGTTAGTTGAGAGACTGAAAGAGAGATTAAAATATCACATTTTTTACAATTAAAATGAGAAAAAAAATCAGTACCAATATTTTGAGATAAACTATTACCA
>CAYUVZ010000004.1:0-21105 GCA_964448265.1 uncultured Candidatus Peribacteria bacterium
GTATTGAATTCCCTCTCTCAATGACTATATCTTATACACATATATCCTACACTTTACTCCTTTACCACAATACAATGCTATTTGACTTTCTAGCATTCATCGAGGAACTCAGAGAAAAACCCGAGAAAAAACAGATTGTAGAAAAATACGAGACCCTTTTTGGCACTATCAAATGAACCATTCAGGACCAGATTTGGTATACGGAATATTTGTCTAAATTTGAACCCTTACCTTACGCCGTTCCAGAAGAATTGAAAAATGATTTTGACTGGAATCTTTTGCAACAATTGGTCACAGGATCTTTCAGTAGCGATTACGAATTAAAAACTGCCGAAGGCAAAAAAGATAAGGAACTTTTCATCGCAGTCAAAAGCTGAGATCAAAGTGTAGTCAAAACTGTCTCAGAATTGCGATCATTCCAGATTCTCAGATTGTATGAGATCTATATCGAAGAACAAATGAATCTCCACGCGCTCAAAGCTGAAGACGAGAACGAACAAAAAACTATCGACCAAGAAAGAGAGATGAGAATCAAGAGACGAGATGCCGTACTCCAAACCATCGATAGAGAAGAATTAAGCCAAAAAGCCAAGAAAGAACAAGGAAATAAATTAGATGATTTGATGGGAAAACTGTAAGAAAATTTATAATTTAGAATAATTAAAATATTACCGTAGGGGCGATTAGTAATCGCCTTTTTTGTAATTTAGTACGACAGGTAGGTATTTAACAAAAATCCAGGGATCGGCTGGGCATACACCGCATTGAGATCCGTCGATTGCTGAGCGAAACTTCACTGACTCGTAATGAAAAATTTAGAGGTAGGAAGATACACCGAAGCTTCATTGGGATCGTTGTTGACACGCACACAAAACGACTGAGCAGACACATCCGTGTTGGAAATCAGCAAATATATTTTCATTCATTGATCTATAAGATAACTGGAAGCGTAATTACGAGAGAGAGTACTATCCTGCAATGTAGCCAGATAATCTTCAAATTGCTGTCTAAAAGCAGGAAGATCTGTCAGCGATCACGCCTTGAAAAATATACCATCAGAAGCTAAATCTTCTCCAGAAGTAATCAAGACACCATAAATGACATTTCCAGCAAATCAGGAAGACTGGAAAGTCAGCTGATCATTTTTAAATACTTCAGCTAAATTTGTATAATGAATTGGCTTGGTAAATATCTCTGCAAGTGTTCATGCAAAATCATCTTTGAACAACGGGATAACGAGCGATTCTTTCTGAGCAAGGACAAAAGGATGCACACAGCCGCTTTCCAATGACTGCGAAAGCCAATCTGAATTACCTACAATATCTGCCGTTAATTTGCAATGACTCCCGCACAAAAAATTCTGAATAACAAAATCTGATCCTCCATCTAAATTCGTTTGGAATCAGATTCCACGGTTTTTAATTTCGACTAAGGAAAGTTCTACACCCGCCTTTGCGAGATAATATGATTTGTAATACGAGGTAATGCCACTGGAACTCTTCATCATCTGTTGAATATAACTCAACGCCAAAACCCCCAGCAATGATGATGCCAAGAGAACAAACATAACGAGGATACTGATATTACCTTTCTTACTATTCATAGAATATGTGACAATTTAAATAGACTCAGATTATATTTTTTAATCTTACTAATCTTTTAATTTTACTAATTTTTAAACCTTAATAGAACAGCTCATACGACCTCACCACATTCGTCGCCCATTGAGAGCCATAATTCACGCTATACGCCTTGAAAAACATTCGGAATCAAGGAGCACTCAAACAATAAAAATAATTGCCAGGGCATAATGACGAATTATTTAAATATTCCTGCTCAGGAGCAAAAGGAATAATTTTGAAGATTACTTTGCTGAGAGCAATCTTTTTTGGATTTGTAAGCTGGATATCTTTCCCTTGATAATGGGCATACAGCGAACACACCGAGTCTCACGAACGGATAAAACTATCCGCAGGATCGACACATTCCCCACTGCTAAATAGCGAGAGACTTCAATCCTGACCGCTTAAATACAATACATCGACAATTCACTGAGTCGCTGATAATGGTTGGGTATATAAAGCATAATCGACGCTATTCCTATCAGAAAAATTTTGCACCACTTGAGAAATTTGCAAAATCTCCTGAGAAACTTCTTTTTCCTGCTGTACACGAAAAACCATAGTAGAAATCCACGAATACGTCTTGAGCAAAATTACAAGCAAGACGCAAAGAATCACCATCACAACAATTAATTCCACCAGTGTAAACCCCGGCAAACCGAGGGCAAGTCAGCTTTTTCTTTTCATGTAATAGGTTTAGAATAAAGACATGTCATCCTGACCCCGACGAATTTCGGGGGAAGGATATAACTCAATTACTTATAACAGTTATACTCTTCGCCCGAGAAGTCGGGCTCAGAGTGACACTAATTAATTGTTAGCAATCATCCCTTCCAATACCACTTCTCCCGTCGTTGCTCATTTCATATACAAGACATGAGATTCTATTTTCAAAATTTTATCCAAAGGTAAAACTGCATTTCCATCACGGACTCCTGTCAACAAAAGATATCTCGCGAATCCACTAGGACTACCTCATCCCGTCAAAAGATTGGAATATCGAAAAATATTTTTGCCACCGACAGTACCCGTATAATAATATAATGTATTTCCACTATACAAACTAGAAAAATCTGATCATCATGGATGATTCCCTACGAGCATATACGATGCAGGATCGAAAGAAACTTGCAACAATGTTCCCTCTTGTGCTCCAGAAGAAAGATATCGTTCACAGACATCATCACTGCCTTCTACATTTCACAGATTATCAGTGAGCAAAGATTTTCTGAGGACACAATCCCATGGCAACAATTTCTGTGCATTAGAATCCCTCATAGTATACAGCAAAGCCATACTTTCTTTGGCAAGAAATGTCGCCGTCGTGCGAGCTTGCGTCTGTTCGAGGGTGACTAAATTTTGTGTAATCAAACGCAAAACTGCCAATACTCCGATGGCAAACACCGAGATGGCTATCATAATTTCTATCAATGTAAACGCTGATTTTTTATTCATCAATGAGAATGTAAAATCTTTAAAATAAAAATATTCCATAGTTATTCATTATTCATTGTTAATTGTTAATTGCATTTCACTTCAGCCAGTTTACAGGTCTCGGATGAAATTTCAAAGCAATATGTCATTTCATTTTGTGGGATCATAGACAGAGAAAATTTGAGCATATTCCCTTCTTGATCATCCTCATCACGGATTCAACATCCCAAAATATACGGAGCAAAAAGCAAACGAGCAGATGAGATAGCCTTGGTATCTAGCAAAAAATTTGTCAGCTGAAAAGAAGCATCAGGAAATGAAAGAAGTCCTGTATCAAAAGAATACTCTAGTCCACTAGACAACTGTATCGTCATATACTGATAATATTTCCCATCATGAGAACTAGAAGTCATATGCTGTGCATAGAGTTCATTGTAATGCGCGATGAAATTTTCTTTGACAGACTGACTTTTGAGATCGGCAATACGGCCAGAACCAAACCACATCGTAGCTCACATCAAGATACCGATAATCACGATCACGATGACCATTTCGATCAGTGTAAATCCTGACACAGCATTTTTTTTCATTATCCTGGACAATGGATAAAACAAGTAAAAATAATGTACTGATTACATCAGCACTTTCAATGAAAAGGTTATTTGAGATTTATTTTTTTTCAATCCCGTAAAGAAAAATTTTAATCTTCTAAATTTTATTAATTTTCTAAATCTTACATCATTTACATTCCCGCTCCTTGCATAATCTGAAGGATCAATCCAAACACTCACAAAGCAATCAAGACAATAACTCATCAGATGAGAATAAGCATGACAGGCTCTATAATTTTGGACGAACGAGAGATCAAAGTATTGAGATCTTCTTCATACATTTTCAATACATTATCCAGTGAATTAGCCAGATTTGCACTTTCTTCACCGACCTTGATCATCACCGATACATCACTTGGAATCAAATCCGTCTCGTATTGTAAAACAGAATAAATAGTTTCTCATTTATTCAATCCCGTCAATACATGTTCGATAGTATCTTGATACGCAGGGATGCCCAAAATATCTCTGAGTAACTGAAAAGTTTGGATATAATTTAATCCCGCGCCCAGCATCAACTTCATATATCTGCATCGTTTGACGAGGTAGAAATATTTTGTCATTTTGCCAATGAGTGGAGTCGCAAGCAAGAGAGTAAACCGAGTTTTCTTTCACAATTGAGTAGAAAAATATACTGATCCAATCAAGATCAAGCCTCCTATCACGCCGAGCATTGCTTTCCAATCTTGTTGAAAAAATAACGATGTATCTCTGAGAAATCTCGTAGTCCAAGGTAATTCCAAATTTTGAAAACTACTCGCGATAGAAAAAATATTTGGCAGAACCAAAAGAAATAATGAAAATACAGCGATAATCGCGATCACGATCAAAATGAGCGGATAGGTCAATGCTCCGATATATTTATTTTTCATATCACGGACATAGACATATTCAGATGACAATGATTTCAAGATATCAGGCATATTACCAGCCATTTCTCAGGCACGTACAAGGGTATAATCTCCCGCATCGAAATAATCTGGCAATCTATTTAACGCATACGAAAGACTTTTTCACTGACGAATGTATTGCAAGATATTTTTCGCAATTTCTTTGACTGCATAATTATCTGAACTGTCACCGATGATAGTAATGCCTTCTACGATAGAGATCCCTCCGCTAAGCAAATATGATAATTCTTTGAAAAATAAAATCTTATCCTTCGCACCAAAACTTCCTCTGTCCAAAGATTTCAAACTAGAAACAATCATACCATCTATCGGTCATGGCTTGTATGTTTCATTTTGTATATTTTCTTCTCATTGTTGCATGGCTTATAGGAGGGATTAAAAGGTGCAAGGGGGCAAAGGTAATAAAGGGAGAGGAATAAACCTTTGCACCTTTCTAACCTTTGCACCCAATTATTTAATTCGTATAATAATACGCATTCATCTCTATGCCTACTTTTTGCTGAGTAGAATAATTCGCTATATCATAATTCACTTTATCAATCTTGTACAGCACACGATACGCTACATTGGAAAGCACTTTGGTCTCTACATTATCGATAAATGAGAGCAGTGCATCTTTATTTTCAAAAGTAATATTCAACTGCAAAGGAACATAATACAGATTGTCCACGAATTGTTTGGGCTCGCCGATTGCGATTTTATTGATTGAACCGTTTCTCGTGCTAGAACTTCACTGTCTAATGAGATATTCATTGATATTTGCTAAGAGAATTTTTTCATTGACGACCATCTTGGGATCAGAAAGATTATTGAGTTGGATAAATGATCTCGCGAAAGAAAAATTATTTCTCAATGATTCATCGATCTGTGTACAATTTGTCCTCGAATTAAGACAAGAAATGATATTGTTCTCTTGCGCACCAATCTTAGCAATCAACGCTTTATCAGATTCAGATTGTGCTTTCTTAGTCTCAAATTGCGAAATCTCCAAGTTAGCATTGGCTAGTTGCGTCTGGGTATTTTGATAGGTATCCCACGCTGGAAGTCAGACCATATTGATAAATACGACCGCGACTAGCAAAAGCAGGATAAAATAAATCCTATATCTAATACTGATCACTCTCGAAGTGGTAATCAATACCTGATCCTGATCGGCGCCCACCTCAGCTGAAGAGGGAGTTCTTTGCTGTTCATCCAGCAATCTGTCGATGATTTGATTATTTTGTTCCTGCATCGTTGACTACGTTAGCTTCTAAAACAAACTCGAAATAATTATTATCCCCGACCTTATCATAGGTCTGGATACGAATATCTTTGACAAAATCCAAAGCAGAAAACCTGTCGAATAAGGAGACCACCCCCTTCGTCGCATCAGAATAATACAACAACAGCAGATTAGAAACCTTTCCTTTCAAGGTAATCTTGTCCAAACTTACATTAAAATCTGAAAGAGCAATACTGTCTCCTCCACTTGGCGTAATATTTTTCAATTCATTGAGCATAGTGATGACCTTGGTAATATGATCCGACCAAGGCATGGTAGTTTGTTTGCTTTCCAAAATTTTAACTGCCTGCAATTTGTTGTACCCCGGCAATTGTTTGTACGCGTCCAACTCAGTGCTTTGCTGTGCTATCACGGCTTTTTTGTCGGTAATTTGCTGATTCATCCAAAACATAGACCCCTGTAAATAGAGGTATCCAGCTACCGCCAAACCCAAAAGTATCAGCAATATCTGAAAATACTTTTTTCGATGGGAATGGAATTTCATTAATCAATCACTCATAGCTTATTTATAAATAATTAAATGATTTATTGTCATTGCGACCATTTGTCATTGCGAGCGTAGCGAAGCAATCTTCTTATCGTTAATTTTTGTCATCCTGAGCAAAGCGAAGGATATAACTCGATTACTAATTTCAGTTATACTCTTCCCCCGAAATTCGTCGGGGTCAGAGTGACAACTCTCATAAATCAATTATACCCCCATTCCCCAAATAAGCCAAACAAGACCAACTTCCCACACCACAAGCCCGACTAAAAAGCCTTTTACCCCATATAATGGCTTGACTTTCGCAGAGAAATAGCTATAAAATAAAGAAATAAACAAAAATATGGATAACAAATATAAAACGCAAATGATGGTTCTCGCTTTCATAACGGGAATATCATTAATATGGATGATTGATTTTTTGTTAGGAGCGATGAAAACCACCACTTCTACAGAATTTCAGATCACGGCAGCGGCAATTTTTGTACTGTTGCTGTACAAAGCCATTAAAAAATAAAAAAAAAGAGGCGGCCGAAAATCTTAGAAGAGTAGGCAAAAACAAAAAAAAATATTTAATAAAATGAATACCAAAAAAAAAGACAAAATAGGAAGAGTCCTATTAATTGCTATAATAATAGCAGCAATCATTTTCATCTCAGGATGGTTAATCGTTGCTGGCATGCCTGAGGCAAAAGCGATGGACAAATATTCAAGCCGTGCTGATCGTCTTGATAGGATCCAGCATAAACTTTTCAACCTACTAAAGGTTGGAGGGAACTACATGGTCATTGAAGATGGGAAACAGGTAAAAATTGATACCATTGTCCAATGCTTTACCATACAAGCAGGAATTGATACTGCAACCGTTAGGAAGGCTATTATGCTGGAAGGCGACAACATCATAGATCACAAAGAAAAAACCTTCTATTCAAATAATCTTCTTTGGACATGGCAGCTTGAAACCAAAATAATCGTCTATTATGACCAATGGTATGGGGTATTCAAAAGATGCGAGGTCTCAGTAGCGGGACCAAAAATTGGATACTTTATAATACTATTTATCCTAGCCGCCATTGTTTGTGGTCTTTGCATAGTTATCAGCTGGAGGTTTGATGTAGGAAGAAAAGTATTTAAACTTGAAATCTTCGGACTATTTTATTCTTTCATATTTGCAATAATAGATGTGATCTTAACATTTAGCATCTATGAACAGTCTTATTGGACATGCGGAATTTACTTCTTATTGTCTATGGTAGTCGGATTTTTCTTTGGCTACTTAAGACAAAGGGGAAATATAAAACTGTATAAAGAAGAAAAACAAAAGAAATTTCATTAAAAAAAATATTACAATACTTCTATTATTCCCGGCTTTTAGTCCGGGAGTTTTTTTTATTAAAAAAAATCCATTATTTAGCACTTAGCATTTAGCACCTAACATTAAATCCCAACCGTTTCCAGTTCCGCCCCATAAATCTCCGCCATTTTTTTCAGCACCTCCCCTACTTTATATCTCGGATCCTGCTGACTGGCATAGTACCACTTGTGCGGATCTACAAAAATTATTTTTTTCAACTCATCAAAATCCTGAAACATCGCTGCGTAGGTACAAATAATCACTGATTTTACTCACTTTTTGACCTCCCATCGACGAATGTCCTTCTGATTATCCGACTGCATCGCCGTCAACATAACCACTCACTCACCCTCTATCATTTCAGAATTATGCATTGTCCAAAGATCAGGAAATACGATTAAAGTCTGTCCAGTTTCCTCGATTTTCCTCGACTTCCCTCAATCTTTCGACACCTTTGCACCTTTGCACCTTTGCACCTTCAAACTTATTACTTTGTATTCGCGCTCCAATAATTTCTCTAACTCATCGGATAAGAAAAGCTTTACCACAGATTTGTAGGTAGTATAATACATCTCCACCATCCAATGAAGCAACTCCATCCCCTTGGCAGAAAGCAGTCAAGCATAGATTACTTCGATATTTGGACATTTGAGTAATGAAGCATGTTCGTACAATTCCTGAAAAGCCAATTTTTCCCCTAAACACAAAAACATATCCTCACCTACTTTAATGAGGTCTCAACATTTGATTTTGGGATTCTTTTTCTTAATTCATCATCCGACATCATCCGTTCATCATCATCTGACATCATCAGCAATCCTAAATACCCTGTCAAACCCAGAATATTTCGTAAATGAATAGACAAACACTGTTCTCTCTAAAAGACTAAAAATCAGAGAAAGTTTATGTATTCAAAGCCAAAATACAAGAGAGCAGATTTACTTGCTTTTTATGATAAAATATATATAATAGACCTAATCAAAGTTCTCTATTGTATTTCTTTGGAAACTTTTACAAACAAAACTCAAACCTATGTTTAAAACAGCAGAAAAAATTGGAAATATGTTGGCAGGCAAGAAAACGCCCAAAACACAATCCGCACCAAGACAAAACACACTAACCGTCGATCAAAGTACAGGGAATTATATTTTTTTTCAAATCAAACCTTTCAAAGATAACGACCGTGGAATCGGACATCGGGACACGGTAATCAAGAATCTGATCAGCCTCAAAAGGAGAAAGATCATTTTCATGATGAGAGGAAATTCTGCTGACATCAAACTCTATGTCGGGATACCCAAAAACTTCAAAAATTACTTTGAAAATACATTTTACGCAAGCTTTCCAACATCAGATATCGTCCAGCTCAAAGAAGAAATCGCTATCCCTCTCCAGAGAGAAAAACTCGTTTTTTCAAAAAAAGGAGAATTCTTGACGAAGGAACAATTTACCAGAGATGGCAGTTATATGGATCCTATGAACGGACTCTTCGCTTTGTACAATCTCGTAGACAGCAATTCTAGAGTAGATATCTATTTCAACTATGTATTTTCTCGCAGCAAATTGCATAAATATTTTCATAAACTCTTGGATGTCGTACGAAATCCAAAGAAAAAAACCGAGGACGAAGACAAAAAACCACAAATCAAGCCTGACGTATTCGCTGCAATCAGTTTCAAAATTTCTTGTAAAGATCATTACGCTACAGAGACGATTAGAAGTAATATCAAGGCAGCATTTTCTCCGTTTATTTCCAATGGAAGGATCAAGATAAAAAACAGACAAACTCTTCGCGGTATGAGTTACGACCAAGCGGTGAATTTTTTTCATGTACCTACGATGGCAAATTTTATCAAAGGATTAGACTATACCTTATATAGAAAACTCCCCTATCCGACAAATTTACCTACGCTCAAAAATAGTACAGAAAGTGATCTGACAATCTTGGGAAATACCGATTACAGAGGAGAAAAAATTACATTCTGAATCAGAAAAGAAGATAAATTTAGACATATGTATATCGTCGGAAAAACCTGAACTGGAAAATCTACCTTCATCTCTAATATGGTAGTCAGCGACATGAAAGCCAACAATGGACTTTGTCTCATCGATCCTCATGGAGAATTGGTAGATACCGTCATGGAACATATCCCTACGCACAGAATCAATGATGTCATCCTTTTTGATGTTTCAGATACGGAATATCCATTAGGATTTAATCTCCTGCAATCTGATACTCCAGAAGGGAGAAATCTGGTTGCCTCAGGAGTCGTCTCTACATTCAAGAAACTTTTTGAACATAGCTGGGGACCAAGATTGGAATATTGTCTGAGAAATGTGACGCTTTCGCTCGTCGATTATCCCAATGCTACACTGATGCATATCCTCAGGATGCTGACGGACAAAAATTTCAGAGAAGAAGTCATCTCACATATTACTGATGGATTGGTCGTCAGATTTTGGAGAAATGAATTTGACAAATGGAATGACAAACAGAGAGAAGAAGCTATCGGACCTATTACCAACAAGGTAGGTCAGTTTTTGTCATCTAAATTGGTGAGAAATATTTTTGGTCAGCCAAGGACAAAATTGGATATCAGAAAAGCTATGGATGATGGAAAAATTATTTTGATCAATCTGAGTAAATGAAGAATCTGAGAAGATAACGCGAACATGATTGGTTCATTGATCGTGACAAAGATACAGATAGATGCCATGTCTAGAGCAGATATTCCAGCGGAACAGAGGAGAGATTTTTATCTCTATATCGATGAGTTCCAAAATTTCGCGACACAAGCATTTACGACCATCTTTTCTGAGGCGAGAAAATATAAACTTTCCCTCATCGTCGCCAATCAATATACTTCACAGCTCTTGCCTGAGATCAAGGATGCAATCTTCGGAAATGTCTGAACTACCATGTCCTTTACGGTAGGAAAAGATGATGCCGATCTCATTACAGGACAATTCAAAGAACTAGCTTCAGTCAACGATTTGATATCACTACCTAAATATACCACTTATATGAGACTGATGATCGATGGAATTTCTTCCGACCCTTTCAGTATGAAGACCTTGCCTATCGAGACGCCTGACGGTTCATTGGAATTGATCGATAAGATTAGAAAACAATCGAGACAAAGATACGCAATGCAAAAAGATCAATTGGAAAAATTGATGGATGCATGGAACAAGAGGACCTTCAGTCTCCAAGAAAAGGTGATGGAGAAAGCGAAACTTGAGGCCTTGGGATTGAATAAACAAGAAACTGAAAATTACCAAGATCAGTTTGTCCAACAACATGCGCATTTATTCACGGAATACGAGATTGATGAAACTGCTCCAGATGCAATTATTTACGACACGGCAAATTATAGCCACAAGGCGGTCTGGTACGAAAAACCAAAATCATTGGAAAATCAAGCGGGACTCAAATACAGCAAATGACAAAAAGTCCAAGTCCCAAACTGAGAAATCACGATGTCAGTAGATATTTACCAACATCAGACTATTACTATTGAATGAAATAATGGACCACTAATGATTCGGATTGGAGATAAACAGGAAGTAATGCAACAGTTGAATACCATCTGCCAAAGCGCAGGTATGACAGCTGAGCAACAAAATTTTATGAAATTTGTCCCCAATGTAGAAAAACTTCAACAGCTCCATCCTGAGCTAATCCCTCCTATCCCTCAAGCTACTCACTCCTGACCAGCTACACCCAAAGTGCATACCGACAATATAAATATCCCAGCACCAGAGCCAGGCTTCTCTATCAAAGATATTAAATTATGAGAGCGATACGAAGGATACATCAAATTAAGTTATAACTACTGAATGTTCGTCACCGTCAAAGGTGTAGAATGATTACTGCACAAAAATCGAATCGTCGCTCCCGACGGAGTTGATCGAAAAAAATACTACAACATCGGCGACAAGATCAAAGTCAAAGCGAAAGAATACAAGGAAGTAAACGGCGAGCAGAAAGTAGTGCGAAGTCAAAAATAGAAGACAATTTGAGCAGGGACATTTTATTTCTAGTAAACAGTGATGAAAAAACACAAAGAATTACTGAACGAAGAGCATTTTTCAAAAGAAGATATCAAAGATGCTGCTTTAATAATGCATCCTGGTTGAAAATGATATAACATAAAAGCCGAAGAAATATCTCAGATATTTGAAGAATGATCTAATTTTACGCCATTAGAAAACCCCATTGAAGATGAATTTGGAAATGAATTCTGGGATAGCGAATGATACTACATGGCGCAAAGAACAGACAATCTCGAGACAAAAAAAATGATTGCATTCCTTTCAATATGACATTGATTGGCAAAAAAATCCGCTAAATTGTATCCATTAGAAAAGGATGAAATCAAGAAAATTGAATTTATGAGAAAAGCAATCAAAAATAAATTTGACTGAAATTGCAAATTAAAAGAGAAATTAATGAATACAAAAGATAAAACAATAATTGAATACACATATCGGAAAGATACATTCTTCGGCATAGACCAAAACACTTTAAAATGAAAAAATATTCTCTGAAAGCTATTGGTAGAATATAGAAACAGCAACAAATAAAAACATCATGACCGCAAGAAGCATTTCTACACTTCATCAAAAAACTGCCCTCCGAGTGAGAAGACAGTTTTTTTATCTTAAATCACGATAAAAAACATAGAATCGTATACATAACATAGAAATGCAAAATAGCACAACGAAAGTATTTACTTGTACCACACCTTTTTGTTCAAAAACATTATCAATAGACAAAAAGGTGTGGTATTTAGAGAAATTCAGGCGAATTTAGGCAGCCAAAGCTGGGACTTCGATCTCATTCAAGACCTCATCAATGACAGTTTGGATTTCTGCAGTGAGTAATCGGTAAGTATTTCTAAAAAAGTTGTTAGCATTAAATAATTCCTGCAAATTATCAGCAGACTGCTTAAGACTATGAGTAATAGTTTTTCTATCCTTCTGAGACTTGAAAAGATTTTTTGGCAAATGTGTTTTCAACTCAGTCAAATGATGTTTCATATTTTGCAGTGCGATAACTACTCTATCCACATATTCTGAATCCATCTTCATAGTTAATCCTACGCTATGATCAGCGACTTTGTCGGAATTAATCTCCATACAAAATGCGATGGCTTCATTGATCTGATTACAGATGGTATTAATTTTATGAACTGCATCATTGGCAGTACGAAGTGATTGAAGTGAATTTTCCATGAATACTGAGTAATGAATAAAGTTTGATGTAATAAGTATAGTCCGAAAATCAATTTTTCCAAGAAAAACAAAAAAATCTGGACCCAAACCACTGTTAAATCCAGTTTTATCATATTTTTACTTTACAACGCTGATTTTTACCATATCTTTGCAAACTAATGGTTATCTGACAGAACATTTTTTGTCAGACTGAGCGTTTTTTGTCATCCTGACCCCGACGAATTTCGGGGGAAGGATATAACTCAATTACTTATAACAGTTATACTCTTCACTTCGTTCAGAGTGACATTTTTAACTCATTAATCCGCAATCCGCAATCCGTAATCTTTTAATCTTCTAATCTTCCAAATCTTCCAATCCCTTCCCACACCCATACCCGCTACTCCACGCCCATTGCAAATTGTATCCACCCGTTTTCCCCGTGACATCAAGTGCCTCACCGATAAAATATAATCAGGGGATAGTTCTGGACTGAAATCAGGAATCTAGCTGACTCAAAGAAATCCCTCCAGCTGAAACCTTAGCCTCTTGGACAGATCTTAATGTTTTGATATGAAAATCACGGATCGTGTTTTCTGGATTCAAGGTAAATTTTTGAATGACCTTTTTACTCGTTGCGGATAAATCAAAATCGCACTGCAAGGTATAATGAGAAATATTCTGATCCATATACAAAGTCGCATCGAAAATAAGCGGGCCCGTCAGTCATCGATGAGTAAAAAGCAATGATCATGAGGCACTATACAATTTTTTTTTCTCTTTGTACAAAGTTACTTTTGCCTGCACCGTATTGCCAGCCAATGATGAGACTTCTTCCTGAGTTTCTATGCCACACAAAACACCATGAGGCAAAGAAAAATTTAGTCACAATTTGTCCGCAAGCTGATAAGCGAAATGACTAGCTCAGAGTTGTGGATAAGTAATCCCCCCACTTGCTACAATGACTTTTTTAGCGATAAATTCACCCGCAGAAGTGGAAACGAGGAAATGATCATCACTCCGCACGATGGATTCCACCTCATGACGAAATAAAAAATCAGTATCATTATTTTTAGACTCATTCACCAAAAAATCGACTAACTGTTTGGATTTCCCACTTTTGAGCATCACTCTTCCATTGTCTTCCACAACCGTTTCAATTCCATGCTGCGACAAATACTGAATCATATCTTCAGGGCCGAAGTTGTGAAATAAGGAAGGCAAAGATTTCAAAGCCTGACCGATATAATGCAACTCGGGAGTGAGATGGATATTTGTCAGATTACATCTCCCACCTCCAGAAAGTAGCAGTTTAGCACCTACCTTATCAGTCTTTTCCAAAATACATTTTTTCCACGCCTTCGGCAAAAAAAGGGAACAAAACAATCCCGACGCCCCTCATCAGATAATAATGACATCATATTTTTGCAAATGAAAAATGGAAAATGTAAAATCTACAGCTTATACGGCTTCAGCACATCTTTATATCCCTGCAACACAAAAACATTTGCGAATAAACACGCAACAGTAAGTGGTCAAACCCCTCATGGGACAGGCGTATACGAAGCGACACGGTCTTTGACAGATTCAATATCTACATCACCGACAGGTTTCCCATCTTTGTGCCCATACCCAACATCAACGATAATCTGTGTCTGATCATTACGGACAAAATCAGCATTTACCAAATGAATCACGCCTGTACAAGAAATAATATAATCTGATTTCAATGTCACGGATGTAATTTGCTCCAACGAATTTTTACTATTGAATGATGCAACCATCGCTCATCTTTTGATACATTCCGCAATCAAAGGCTTGCCAACAATATCACTCTGTCAGATAATACTGACCATCTTGCCAGCCATATCTCACAGCTTGTAAAAGTCCAACAAAGACAATACAGCCTTGGGGGTCGCAGGCGTAAAATCGATCACATCCGCTGACGCCAACCCTGTCAGCACGCCCCCCAACCCATCAACATCTTTGGTAGGAGTGATAGCAGCCAACATCTGAGTTTTGTATTGTTTAAACTGATCTGGCAAAGGAAGCTGGACAATAATACCGACACAATCGTTGTCGTAGTTCA
Organism: uncultured Candidatus Peribacteria bacterium; assembly: GCA_964448265.1. GTDB lineage: Bacteria > Patescibacteriota > Gracilibacteria > Absconditabacterales > Absconditicoccaceae > CAJBLF01. Next base: position 15,008 of record CAYUVZ010000004.1, read on the forward strand.
GATATTTAATTAACTCCATAATCTTGGAAATATTGTCATACTTTTGATTCACATAAATCCCAACATCATCGAAATTGTTGGCTTGATTCCTATCATATTCAGCTTTATCATTTTGCCCAAAAACAATGACAGGCAATCAAATAGTATCGCCATAGGCTTTTTTGTGTTTCACATACGTCGCAGACGAAGAATCATCTCACAAAAAAATGATAGCGATATACGCCTTTTTACCTGCGAATACAGTGCCTGCTTTTTCTCTAAGCTCCGACTGCAATTGCACTGACAACTCCTTCCCTGACAAAATCATAGGACTATTTTAAATGATAAACATTTTGAATGTTTCAACATTTATACCTTTATCTAGCCGAATCTCAATGACTGGTTAATTACAAATATTTTTTCAGATCGGCAGCCTTCGCTGTATTCTCCCAAGGGAACTCAGCTCTTCCAAAATGCCCATAAGCCGCAGTGGCCTTATAGATAGGTCTCCTCAAATCCAGGGTTTTGATGATGCCAGCCGGACTGAGATCAAATTCCTTTCTTACGATTTGTTCTATTTCAGTTTCAGAAAGTTTTCCGGTATCGAAAGTATTGATATGGATAGAAACCGGTTGCGGAAATCCGATAGCATATGCTAATTGAATTTCACATTTGTCAGCCAATCCGCTGGCTACAATATTTTTGGCGACATATCTTGCAATGTACGCTCATGAACGGTCTTGTTTATTTGGTACTTTACCAGAAAAAGCTCATCCTCCATGCCTTCCTACTCCACCATAGGTATCTACAATAATCTTTCTTCCTGTAAGTCCTGTATCTCCTTGTGGTCATCCGATGACAAATCTTCCTGTTTCATTGATATAAAATTTGGTATCAGCATCCATCAAGTCGCCACAGATAGGAAGGATAACAAACTCTTTGATATCTTTTCTCAACTGTTCCAATGGTACGTCATCATCATGTTGTGCAGCGACAACCACAGCATCCACTCTCGTGGGTTTATGATCATTGTATTCGACTGTCACCTGGGATTTTCCATCAGGTCTCAAATAAGCAAGCTGACCTGATTTTCTCACTTCAGCAAGTTTTTTAACGATTTTGTGAGCAAGCATAATAGGCATCGGCATAAGTTCAGGTGTTTCATCGCATGCGAAACCATACATCATACCCTGGTCTCCTGCTCACTGCTCCTTATGTTCCCCTGCTCACAATTTTTCTCATTGCGCGATATCAGGAGATTGTTCCTGGACCACATTAAGCACAGCACAAGTATTTGCATCAATACCATAATCAGAGTGTGTGTAACCAATGTCTGTAAGCGTATCTCTTACAATTTTGGAAATATCCACATAAGTTTTTGTAGTGATTTCACCACCGACTAAGACCATTCCTCTGGTAGTAAACGTCTCACAACAACAAGCTCCCTCTGGATCATCTTTGAGGACTGCATCCAAGACAGCATCGGAAATCTGATCACAAACTTTATCAGGATGTCCTTCAGTGACAGATTCCGAAGTAATAAATTGTTTCATCATACATGAATAAAAAAATAAAAAAACTTCTTGGCGGGAAGAAGCTATTATAATACAAGATTCGAAAAAAATCCTTTTATAATATCTTTCCCTTACGGGTAGGAATTAGCACCTTCTTCGATACTTCAAAGTGGTTGCTGGAGTGCTTGACGAGCCTAGTCTCTATCACTCCTCATGATATTTGGTAACAAAGATATATTAAGAATACTTAAAGCGATTTCAAGGGCATTTTTTATCCTTGATTTCATCTTGCACATACCTATATACTAAACAAAAAATGCCTCAAAGCGTTATCAAAAATATTAAATTTCATTTTCATCTACACGTACACAATTAAACATTTTAACATTTAAACAATCATCGATGGACGCAACTGCTACTTTTTCTGAAAAAGAAAAAAAATATAACGACGAGATAATCATGGCCAAAGACACACTCAATATCAGCATCTTAGAAAATTTCACACTTCCACTCCCCTCCAAATTAGAGGAGCTAAAAAATGATGGATATCTAGGCTGTGAATTTTTCATCAAATATATCAAACCAAAACTTAATAAATATTATGAAGAGGTGTGACGCATAGATGATTACAAAGTGATTCTCTGTGACGATAAAGTTATCTTAGTAGCCATGATCAAAGATCTCGCCTATATCAACGATCTTTCTGATGATAAAGATACGGGGAAAATGGTAAAACTTTCCACACGTCCAGATATCAAAACGAATTACGATTGTCGATTTTCCACATTTAAAAAAATAAAAAAACATACCTACTTCGCCGTAGCCAGAAGTAAATTTCATGGGCTCAGAGAAGTAGCAATGGATGGATGTAACATCATCAACATCGCGAAGAAAAAAATCACAATTGTCCCCGTAAAATTTGATGCAAAATCACACCTCGTGTGTGTACACAACAACGATATAGAAATAACCGATACCACTATCAAATTAAAATGTAGCCTAACACACGATGTACGAAAATACATAGAGGAATGCCACGACATACCTTACGAAGGAAGAACTATAACATGAGATGATTATACTAGAGACTGCGAGATAAATATTGAAAATTGAGCAATGAAAGAATCGCCTAGAAAATTTTAGGTAATAAAAAAACCTATAATCCGTAATCCGAAATTCGCAATAAATTAATTGGTAAATTATTTTCTATAAAATTGAAGGTACCGGAAATTTTTTACAAAAAAGTCTGACTTTATTTTTCAACTCTGCTAATATTTTTTCGTCGTCTTTGTTTTTCAACGCTTGATCGATAAATTCTACAATCATTTTTACATCATCTTCTTTCACTCCTCTCGTGGTCATCGCAGGTATCCCGATCCTCAATCCAGAAGGGCTGAAAGGGGGATTTGGATCATCAGGGATGGTGGATTTGGAAGTAGAAATTCAGATGGTATCCAAAGTTTTTTCAGCGAGAGTTCCATTCATATCCGTCCCAGAGAAATCGATGACGATCATATGATTATCTGTTCAACCCGTAACAAGTGTATATCCACGCGAAATAAACTCATCCGCCATCACTTGAGCATTGCGCAATGTTTGTTCAGCATAAATTTTAAATTCAGGAGTCTGAGCTTCTTTCAAAGCCACAGCGATTGCACAGATAGTATTCATATGTGGACCACCTTGCATTCACGGGAAAACTGCTCTATCAATTCTAGTAGGAATATTTTCTATCGTGTCCTCAGGTTTTTTCAAGGGGTTGGAAACAATTCACTTACTGAGAATCAGAGCGCCCCTTGGTCATCTCAATGATTTGTGCGTCGTCGTCATCATGACTTGAAATCAGTAGTCCAATGGATTTTTCAAAAGCCCTGCAGCGATAAATCCTCCGATATGCGAAACATCAGCGAAAGCCACAGCTCAAACCTCACGAGCGATGTCTGCGAATTTTGCATAGTCTAATTCCCTAGGATATGCGCTGAATCAGACAAGAATCATTTTAGGTTTATGCTCATGTGCTAATGCACGGATATGTTCAAAATCAATTTTTCCACCGGGCAATGTTTTGTATCTCACGAAATTGAAAATCTTGGAAAAAAAAGTGACGGGTGCACCATGCGTCAAATGTCCCCCATGCGTTAAATCCATCCCGAGTATAGTATCTCCCGGCTGAAGTAATGCCGAATATACGGATAAATTCGCAGCAGCGCCAGAAAGCGCTTGCACATTTGCATGATCAGCATGAAAAATTTCTTTTGCTCTATCGATAGCCAATTGTTCGATGACATCAGTATTTTCCTGTCAGCCGTAATATCTTTTGCCAGGGTATCATTCGGAATATTTATTTGCAAATACACTCGCCTGAGCTTCCAAGACAGCCTGCGATTGATAATTTTCACTAGCAATCAATTCCATACCTTCTGACTGCCTTTTCTCTTCAGCCACAATTGAAGCGAAAATTGCAGGATCTTCTTGTTGAATTGTTGTCATGGGCATACATGGTAAAAAATAAATATGTTATGTGTCATCCTGAACGTTTTAGTGAAGGATATAACTCAATTACTGATAACAGTTATACTCTTCGCTTCACTCAGAGTGACATCAGCATTCATTACAACACATTACAATTCATTACAAGTTATTACTCATTAATTATCTTCAGCACTTCTTCTATATTTTTCCTATCATTCATCAATTTTGGAATTTTAAATTGTCATCATAATCTATTGTGGGCTTTCATCCATTCATAAAACGTACCTTGAGCAACTCCGTGAACTAAAGGGTCACCAAGGACCTTCGTATCATGTCTTTCATCGAAATAGTAGGAATTTAAATGACACAATTCCTGATCCAAAATATGCGCGAATTGTTTCATATCTTGGGGTGGTTTGATAAATTCGACGATCCATTCATACGCTCATCTGATATCTCCTCATGAATACGTAATCGGTGCGACCATATAATCAGTGGCAACAGTATCTGTTTTTTTACACGCCTCCAAGATCGCTTTGTCGGTATAATCCGAAGTCACACATTCCCCTACCACATCGATGTAATATTTCGTCCTTCATGAAATCTTGATCCTCCAAGGATCCAAAGAGGTGAATCTGACTGTATCACCAAGCACATATCTTCGAAGTCACGAATTATTTGAAATCACGATCACATACTCTCTCTCCGTAGCCACCTCAGCTAATGTAAGCACCTGAGGATTTTTTTTACCATATTCTTCGAGAGGAATAAATTCATAAAAAACTCCATGATGAGTGAGCAAAAGCATATCATCTACACCATTTGCATCTTGCACAGCGAAAAATCACTCTGAAGCATTATACGCCTGGTAATATTTCATCTTCTCTGAAGGAATAAGTTGCTCAAATTGAGCACGATACAGATCTATCGCCATCCCTCCTCGGAAAAACAATTCAAAATGAGGTCGTACTTCCAGGATATTTTTTTTACCCGTATATTCCAAAACTTTGTACAATAAATCTGACCCCCATGACGGTTGTCCACTGAGAAAAGTAATGTCTTTATCGACGGTTGCCTCGATGATTTTCTGGACTTTTTCTTCTCGATTTTCCATGAAAGCAATATCTGAATTGGGTTCGCGAAAATGTTGCCCAATCCACGGAGCAGTTTTTTGCAAAATAGCAGAAATAAATCCGATATTCTTTTCCCCTGTATAAGGATTGGTACTAAATGAGCCTCAGATAACTAGTCCCTTTCCTTTGAAAAATTGGCTTCTCGGGTTGTTTTTGACAAAAAGACTGATCGCTTCCATCCCTCATTTGAAATGGGATTCCTTGAGATTGTCTTTGGTGATAGGAATATATTTGGCAGTCCCTCCAGTGGTTCATGAAGAGGTGGCAAATCGAGCCACTTTACCAGGGTAGCAAATGTCTTTTTCTCATTTGAGCATATAAGTAATCCATGGTTCCAAATCCTTGTAATGAGAGATAGGAACCTGATTTTGGAAATCTTTGATCGTCTTGATATACGCGTATCCATACTTTTTCCCTCGAGCAGTATCTCTGCACTTTTTGATTAATGAAAAAATAATCTTCTCTTGATGAAAATAAGAAGGCTGATGAATATGTGACTGAAGGATCAAATAGCTCTTGATGACCTTATTGACGATACGATTTGGCATATCAACGACTGTGGAAATAAATGAAAAACTTCTACCAACGCTAGGGCATTATCCTACTTTTCAGCATCTTTTTTTCAAGAGAAACAATTTTCCCACCTGTTTCGAATTATAATCCTCATAACAAATCTCACACAAAGTGCTGGAAAGACCGCTCTGATAACTAGTGGGGCAAAATCAAATGGCGGATGATTTTGCCTAGACTTTTTTGCATACTTTTTGGGGCAATGCCAAAAAGTATGTCAGCGAAGCGAAAATAATACCGTAAAAACTACAATGGGGAAAGTAGATCGCCGAAGGCAAAAATATATTATAAAAACAGCAATGACAAAAAGTCACTCGCCGAAGGCAAAAATATATTGTAAAAAGGATAATGAAAAAAAGTAGGACGCCGTAGGCAAAAATCAATGTAAAGGATATAACTCAACTACCTAGGAATAGTTATACTCTTCCCC
>CAYUVZ010000005.1:0-6163 GCA_964448265.1 uncultured Candidatus Peribacteria bacterium
ACAAAAAACTAATAAGATATATTAGTAAATTTTTTTGAAAACCTATAGAGGAAGTGAAGAATTTATTAACTCAAAACTTAGAACAGCTACAAAAAGATCTTCCTACAAAAGAGGAGCTCATTGAGAATTTAAAAAAAACAATAGCAAAAAAAACTAAGTTGGAGGCTGAGCAAAAGTTTTTAGAAGCAGAAAAAAAGAGTGTTGTCCTGATTATCTCCAGAAAAAAAAACATGGGTAAGTAATAAGCGTAAAAGGCATGGTCAAAACTATGAAATATCATACAAACAATTTATACTCAAAACAGCCAGCAAAGAAGTAATAGATAGAGGAGATTCTGTATTTTTTTCTTCTCTCAATAAAGAGCTCTTCAAACAAGAACTCCAGCTCCTCAAGACAGTAGATGGAGAGATTTCTGATTGCAGTAATTATATAGGGTATGATGGAGAAATCATAACAAGGAGGGAAGTCAAACAGGGGGTATTAGATCAAGATAACGAACATCACCATCTCATCTTAGAGGCTCAAGAAGAACTCAAAAAGGATGGAAAATATATAGTAGATCCCAAGTCCACATCTTACCATAAATTCCTCAATACATTCGCATGAACAGAAGAAGAGCGCATCAGAGCATTAGAGTATTTTACTGAGTTTATGTGACGAGGAATAATTTCTTTAGAAAAAGATAAAAGTTGATGTCATAGGTTCTTGATATCCGTTAAGGACAACGCCTACACCTACCCCAATAACAATATGTTCGCCGGAGGTTCCTTGTTCGTCGCTAGAGACTTGCCCGCTCCAGATAAAAAATAATTATCGGACTGATTTATAATTTTAAAAAATTTTTATCATTTAAGATTTTCTTTTAATTTAATCTTTAAAGCTTCAATGGCAGATATATTATTAGTAGAAAGCTATGAACCCTTAGCTAACGCAATCAGATATACAGTGGAAGATAAAGGACATGTCGTTACTATCGCCCATACTTTAGGTACATCATTGACGCAAATAAGAGAAAATGTATTTCAGATATTGATGGTAAATAGAGAATTAGGAAATAATTTAGAAAATAAGGATGGAGAAATCGTTGCTGCTGAATTCAAAAAAACTAATCCGAATGGGAAAATTGTTGGAATGTCATTTGTAGGCGTTCCTCAATGGAAATGAAATTGTGATATCTTTGTAGAAAAATGTGTTCCAGACAGAGCATTATCTGATGAGTTAATTCAAGCAATAAATATATTGAATAGGTAAAAATTATTTAAAAAAGGCGATTAATAATCGCCCCCGCCAGAGGTTTACCCCGGAAATGCAGGGTTGGTTATTATTCTTTATTACTTCCCAATCAGCTTTCCCTGATCTAGCCTAATCACTTCATCCGCGAATTTCAAAATATTTTTATCGTGCTCGATCATCAAGATCGTATCTCCTTTATTCAAAAACTCCTTCAACACACGGAGCAATTTTCCGATATCTTCAGCATGCAATCCTACCGTTGGCTCATCCAAGAAATACATTGTATGTCATTTATACGATTTCAACAAATGCTTCACCAACTTCAATCTCTGACTTTCTCCTCCTGACAAGGTGTGCGCAGGCTGCCCCATTCTCAGATATCCTAATCCTATTTCTACCATCAATTCCAGCTCTTCACGGATATGATCTATTTCAGAAAAAAACTCCAACGCATCTTTCACATACATTCACAATACTTCCGTGATGTTTTTTCATCTTCGTTTGATATTCAGTATTTCTTGTTTGTATCTCTTGCTATGACACAACTCACAAGGGATATACGTATCTGGCAAAAACTGTAACTCAATCTTTTTGTACCCATATCCATCGCAGGCAGGGCAGGCTCATTTGTCAGAATTGAAACTAAAATAACTGGAATTAAATCACAGATATTTGCTTTCCGTCGTCCCCGCATAGAGTTGTCTGATGTTGTCAAATGTTCCGATAAACGTCGCTGGACAAGATCTGGGTGTCTTTCCTATACTCGTCTGATCGACGTAGATGGTATTTTTTATCTGTTCATGTCCCATGATAGTTTCTACGCCGAGATCCTTGTAAAATTCCTGCAGGGCGAGATTTTCATAATGAGAATATTGATCTTTTTGCATGACGGGTGCTGACAAAATATCTTGCCAGTTCCATCATTTTTTCAAAAGTTCTAATCTGATATAACTCTGGATAAATTTTTGCTTCTCATTCAAAAATCTAAAGAGCGTGGTATACATCAGTGTCGTTTTCCCAGCTCCAGAGGGTCAAGTAATGATCGTGAATGTTCCCAATCTGATATTCACATCGATATTTTGCAGATTATATTTCGACGCTTTTTTGATCTTAATTCGATCGTTTGACGGAGAATGATTGAAATCGATGCTTACTTTTTTCTTGCCATTGATATACTGCGCAGTCAGAGAATTTCATTTCAAAAATTCTGTATAGGGTCAGTTAAATACCAATTTCCCACCGAAATCTCCCGCTCCGGGACCTATCTCCACCACTCGGTCAGATGATTTGATGAATTCTTCATTATGCTCTACGACGATGATAGTGTTTCCCATTTCTTTCAGTTTCTGGATCGCCACAATCGCTCTCTGGATTTCTTTATCATCCAATCAGATCGTCGGTTCATCCAAGACATAAATGATTCCCGTCAATTTATTTCCCAGCTGCTTCGCCAGTCTCAGCCTCTGAATTTCTCATCCTGACAAGGTATCTATGCCCCTGTGTAAACTCAGATATCCCAGTCACAAATCTTTGATCGTCTTAGCTCTATCCGTCAGCGGATTGATAATCCTATCAGTCAGTGTTTTATCTTTTCCAGTCTGTTTTTGATATTCCGAGAGAAAATCTACAAGCCCATTCAACTGTCTTTGTTGTAAATCTGAAATATTTCGCTTTGCTCATTTGGTAGTGAGAAACACATTTAGACTTTCTTTTTTTAATTTCGTTCCATGACACTCCTGACAGACTTTCATATCGATCATAGCCTGATAGTCTACGGTCAGAAGCCCTTTTGCATACTGGTCTTTGATGATATCTTCTATCCCTTTGTAATACATGCTAATATATTTCCCACCATAATTTACTCTAATCAATTCTTCATCTCCATTTAAAATGACATGCTGAAACCATTCTGGCAAATCCTTCCACAGCTTGTCAGGATCCATGCTATATTTCTGCGCTAATTTCAACAACAATGCCTGTCCCAGATTAGAATCCCTCCGAGGCAAAATTGCCTTCATATATGGACTGAAAGGATCCAATATTTTATCGAAATCCACTTGCAAAATTTCACCGATTCCATGACAAGTCTCACACGCACCTTCCTGCCTATTGGGCGAGAAATGCTGAGGAGTAAATTCAGGATAGGTGACATTGCAGGTAGGACAATACATTTTATCCGTCACCCGCTTGATATCTGAAGAATCTGATACAGATTTTTTTCAGATTTTTTTCAGATTTTTCAGTGGTTTTTTAGATTTCTCAGCGATATAGATTCAGAATTTTTTAGTCTCTCCCAATATCTTCATAATATCTTCTTTCAGCCTTCACAATTTTGCTTCTTCTACCGTCACGCGGTCATAAATTCAATAAATATTCAGCGGGAAATATTCCTCAGGGACATTAGGAGTTTCCAGATAAAAATATTCTATCGGCTCCAAATCATTATTTGCCTTCTTATTTTTTCATTCGTCTTTTATCTTTCAAGCAACCAGTAAGTACCTGGTAAATCCCTTTCCCTTCTCCACCTTGTTTCTATTTTTTTTTACAAATTCAGTCAGATTTTCTTTTTTTTCAAAGACACCGGATTCTTGTAATAAATAAATTTTCTGATCCATATATTCGTGTTTGATTTCTGTCATGATTCCATCGATGGTCTGCGGTTTGATTTCCTTCCCGCAATTGTAACAATAACTATCTCCGAGCTTTGCAAAAAGTAGTCTCAGATAATCGTCTATCTCTGTCAGCGTTCCCACCGAGCTTCTGGAATTTCATCATTTTTTATTCTGTTCTATCGCAATGGCAGGGGAGAGCCCGCTACAGTAGTCTATCTCTGGTCTTTCTCACAGATTAAAAAATTGCCTCAGATAGGAGCTGAGCGATTCGATATATCTAAATTGCCCTTCCTTGTAAATTGTATCAAAGGCCAATGATGATTTTCCACTTCATGAAACTCCCGTCACCGTGACGATTTTATTTTTGGGAATATCTAGATCGATATTTTTCAGATTATGCGTATTCACACCCTGAAAACGAATCCGATTTCACAAATCTTCATGCGTAGGGGTAATGACGGGGATTTTTTTTTGAGGAGTTATTTTTTTAGGCATACTAAACAAATTCAGAATGTAAAAATTTCCGTAATTTTTTCATAAATTTTTCGTAAAGATAATTCACGAATTATCTCACAAACGAGCCAATTCTTGAATTGGCTTTACGGTTATTCTCCTATATATTCAAATCTCTTCACTTCTTTTCCATCTACCACTACATGTTCTTCAAATATTTTCTTCGGTCTAGTTCGTAGTGTTGTTTCTTCTTGTCATTCATGTTCGTAATGCTTGTAAACCACCATATCATCTCATGTCTCAGTGTGCTTTGCGATTCCGATAACTTCACCGATTGTTCATTTGTAATGGCGATATTTTCAAATCTTCATATACAATAATTAACAGATTAAAAAATCGTGAACTATGAATTTTGATTTTTTTCTAGTTTACTAATGGTGTTTGTCCGATGATCATCAAAGAGCGATTTCATCTCTTCTATAGTCACCCGTCTTACTTCATCTTGATCTTCGAGCGGCAAAGCCTCACCTGACTTATATTTAGCCATAAATGATAGGGCTACTACATGATGACCGCTAGAGCGAATAAACGATCTACTCGCGAAAAATTGTAATGTATCAAATATTTCTATTCAGACTTCTTCCATGATTTCTCTTTTGAGGGCTCTTTCTATAATATCATTTTCCAACTCCATATCGACTTTCCCTCAAGGTACTGCCCATTTTCCAGCAGCTTGATCATCTTTTGAAGATCTCTTTGCTAATAAATATTTATCTCCTTTCTTGCCCCAAGCTTCTACAAACACTACATGAAGAGGCATTTCATTGTTTGTCATAATGATAATTTAAAATATAAAGTTCCCCGTAAAATTTTCGTAAAGATAATTCACGAATTATCTCACAGGCGAGCCAATTTTTGAATTGGCTTTACGGTACGATTAGTATGTATTCTTCACTTCCCAATCCAACACCTTCAAAAATTTTGGCATCAATCCATATCTGATCGCTCCAGAATACTCACTTCCATAGCCATCTCGAAGGTAATGAGGGTTGAGGGGGTTGACGATATTTCATGAAATAATTCATCCATTGTAAAGTCCTCCATGATTAATTATTCCCGTTCGATCAAGTCAGGTGTACGACAAAGTAATTCAGAGTTTACTTTTGTATTGTTGATATTTAGCTTTGGAGAAATCTATAAAATCCTGAATTGATTGCATAAAAACATCATCAGTGATCGCTCCTGAACCATATTCTTTGCTCAATATCTGAAATGGTCCGTCGCCATTGTTTGGCAGATAGTAACCACAATTTGTCTCTCTATACCGTGTCGCAATCGTTAGTGCAGTCGGAAAATTATTTGCGAAACTAATGGTATCCATAGTATTGTATCGTCATGTGCAGGTATCTGGATCAGTAATCTCTTTGAGTCCTGCCATATATCCAGAGAGGAAATCTATTTTAAATTGCTTGTTTGTCGCTTTGACTTTGACCTTTTCCGTATTAATGGGAAGGAGCATGGCATTGCCTAATTCAGACAAAAAATATTGCAATCTTTCATCCTGAGGGAATTGCTTTTGCAAAGATTTAATCTGAGCGTAAAAACTTCGTTTGTCCTTGTTATTCCCAGTAGTGATAGTCTCCAATTGTGCCTTGAGACCTTTGACCTGTGCAAGATCGTTTGTGGTCGGCGTATAGCCTACACATGCTGAAAACAATCCGAAAATAATCAAAAAAAAGCTGAATTTTTTCATGGGTGTGTCTGCCATCAATGAATAAAAACCAGCCTTCAATATAAAGTTTTGTCCTATGCTTACAAGAGAAAAAAATTATTTGTTAGAGTACTGTACCATTGCATTTTGTAGT
>CAYUVZ010000005.1:6173-20906 GCA_964448265.1 uncultured Candidatus Peribacteria bacterium
AAGATAATCTCGTTTTTAGTTGAATATTCGTAAATTATTCTATATTTCCCTATTCTTAACCTTCGCAATCCAAGATGCTTGGGTTCCAATTTTTTTATATCCAAAAAGTCGTCTTCATCTCCCAGCAAATCTATTTTTTCAATGATGGTGGGTTGCATTTCAGAAGATATTTGTTCAAAGTGTTTCTCAAAAGATTTGGTAAATATTATTTTTTTCATAGATATTTTTTTTTGAGTTCTGAAAAATCTTTTGTTTTTTCCTTGCGAAGAGCGTTAATCTCTTTTATCTCATTTTTTTGAAGTCTATTCCAAAAATAGCTCTCTTCCAAAGCATTCTTTTGGGCGAAAAGAAAATTAAAGATCATATCAATTTTATGTTCTAGTGGTATGCTTTTGGTAAGCGTCGTGGTAGTCATGATTGTATGGCTAGTAGTATAAATATATATCAATATAAATATACTTAAATGCTGCCAATTTTCAAGGCGATTTGTTGCGGGGATTGTAAAAAATTATTTAGTTCTTGATTTATCTGCATAATATACATTGTCCACAAGATCCTGATATGATATATCGGAATCTCCAATTTTTTTCTTCGCATAATCATCTCATCAAAGAAGTTGATGGATTGCCCTACGATTTTGCTTAGCATCTGTATTGTCGTCTTTTGATTCTTTTCATAGAAATTCTTCAACAGTCATATTCACTCCAAAATTATTTAGTTTATTCTGCGCTAGATTTTTACTATTTTTGAGCCAATCTTTTAATATATTTCCCTGCATCGCAGTTCATAATGTAAGTCATCATTCTCTTCCCTCATCACCTGCTTTAGATCTCAATGTTCATCGAAGATCTCACCCTTCACGAGCGACCTTTTTGAGTTGGCTAATATCATTACCATCCCATCCTTGCGCTATTCCCATCCAGCGATTAACTTTGCCTTGGAAGGCATCCTCGTTCGCTTGGAATTTACCAGAAGACTTCATGCCAAGAGGCGCCAAAGTCTTTTTAAATGATTCCTCTCTGGCGGCACTGATGGCTTTGACTGAGAATCATCACGGAACCAATGGCATCGTCGTAGCCAATCATTCCACCCGTTTCGTCACAGGTTTCAAGACATCTTGAATCGGTCATGATCCGGAGGTGAGAGAAAGTTTGATCATCTCTCGCATGAGAAATAGCGTGAGACCAAAAATCATCAGATTTACAAAAAGATTTTTAGAGGTATCTTTGACAGTTCCCAAGAGACTTGTTTCGGTGACTGAAATAGAACTCACATTAGATATAGAGAGAGAAGAAGTAGACTGAGCGGTATCCATAGTCACGCCATTGATCGAAGGAATCGTGGCTCATCACATAATGCTTTGCATACTCACGACAAAGATCAGAATCAACGACATTCATCACACGAAAATCAGTGGTTTGAAAATCAGATTTAGCATCGTTCCGAAATTGAAATATTTCAACAGTCATTTCTCTCCAGAATTTTCTTTTTGAAATAACCGCATCAATATCATAAAAGGCGATCAGATAATTAGCAACCAAAGAAATACTACTCTGATGATATTTGCCAAGAATAAAAGCAACAATCCCAGCGTGAAAAAGAATATCAGCACAAACCTCAGCAAGAAAGAAATAGACATCGTCTGGACATCAGTTCCCGTTGAATCAATATAATTCTGAAAATGAAATACGCTGGCTCCGAGAAACAAAAACGGTCCGCTGACGGAATTATAATTTGGCAAAATCTGATCCATAAGTTCCTCATCAGTCGAAAGGGCATTGCTATTGTCCGTGATAGGGATTCTCTCAATTCACTTTTCAAGAGTAGTGGGTTTCATATTAATCACAAATTTTTCCTGAGTGAGGGATCTCGTGCTTGAAATAATTTCGCTCGTCATCGCTGCATCTGCATTCAAAAAATTCACCGGGAATGATCCGATCGCGGTAGTCGCTATCGTAGAAACATCCACTATGGCTCAGACGAGAAATCGACTCGCCTGGATTAAAACTCCAGCAATCAATGTTTTCGTAATCATATCTTTGACGCTCATTCACTTTTTCCCCATAATATTTTGCACGATAGAAGTCAGCAAAATCGCCACCAAGGCAAAATTTGCAAAGTTTTTCATGATATTCCATATCTTCCAGAGATAGATATCTAGGTGCATTATCGATCCATAGACCCGATCATTCGTCATTAGTTTCCCTGCCAAGACAGAAAGCACCACCCATCATCGTGAACACAATTGCAACAGATTTGTCAAAAGATCCTGAAAGGGAGCCTTCGTCGCACTCTCTGCAAATACCGGAACCACCATAAAAAATCAAATAATACAGAATACTGATACCATCTTGAGTGTATGTGAATGTACGAATGTTCTATGAATGTTAGACTGTTTCAATGGTGGGATGTTTAAATGATTAAATGTTTTCTTACTTAACTTCTGTGACGACATAATTTCCATCAGCACCTGTCGCTCAGATTCTAAATGTCTTCTCCTGTTTCTGTGCAGTTGTGACTTTTAAGTCTGTGTTAACCAAGAGCTTCGCGTATTCTTTGGTAATCTCATTCGTGTTGAGTAACTCTGCAATGGATGTATTGGTATCAAGACTACCTGTTTTAATTCTATTTTGAAATTCCATACCAAAGATAGTGATGGCTGAACTTAATGCTTTTGCCTTATTCTCTCATAGTTTGTCTATTTCTCATTGAATGCTATTAAGTCCTGCGCTATTCCCGAATATTTCCGTCTGTGTGATCTTATTTTCTTCACCTCTATTTTTATTAATGCTTGCAATCTCTTCATTAATGCTACTTGATGTAACTAATCTAGTTGCAATAGTCTTGTATTCAGCAGCTGCAATTCCACCTCCTTCACCATTAGGAGTCTCGCCATTGATAAAGGATCTTCACAATCATTCCTGTGCAGTTGATCTGTTGTAAATATATGTAGTCGGAGCTTCTCGAAGCACTTTTCACATACTACCAAGACCGACTTTTGCTCCGTCAGATCAGATAGGCAAGATAGGCATCGTCTGGAACATATTTGATCAGAAGTTCTGAACTTTCTCTCAGATAGCCTTGCCCAGAGAATTAGATTTGATCGCCATAAACACGATAGTTCGTAATAGTCCTATCGCGAAAAAATTTACAATCAATCGTGAAAACCAATCCAACCCTCCACCTCGATCAAAATTTTTAAATTCCAATTGTGAAGCAGATCAGACTTTGATTGTTTGTGAATTCGGATCATTAGTGGCAATAGGAACTATCGTCAGATTTGTCTGGATATCTTTGGTCACTTGAGCGTCAGGAGATTTTAAACTACTACCCAATGCTGTGAGAAAAATCAATGATATACTGAGTGCAAATACGGTAATCACGGGTGCGAAAACGATACCTGTCACATTTGAGAGACTGAGCACTTTAGTTATTTTTTCCATCTTGATCGTGTCCTTGAAACTTTCCATGAGCACGAGAAATGGCGAAGTAGCAATAAACAGCCACAGCATTCCTATCCTAGCAATCAGCACCGCTGCTAGAGCGATGAGAGGAAAAAATAAGGCGATAGCCACGCCAGCTTTGATTAAAAATAATCATCAGTTTTCACTCATGGTGGAAGTATTTGTTTCAGAGAGTTGAGAGAAATTTAACAGGGAAGAATACATCGTCACCAATGGTCCTACGAATCATTTAGACTTGCTAATTAAATCTGAGATGGTCATCGAACTCGTCTTTGCAAAAAAGTCTTTCCCTTTGGTCAGTCCATCGCTGTTGGCTGTTTTGAGATTGACGATGTAGGGTTGAACCCATCAAGTTTTCAGACTTCGTCAGGTAGATTGTGTCAAATATCTCATATGTCGTTGGTATCAGTCGTCAAAAGTATATGCTGGAGGATTTTCCACACATGAATCATCGACAACGATACAATTAGCATTTTTTGCCTGTGTATCTATCTCATCCATCAATGCTTTTTCCTGGAAAAGAACAAGCTGATTGCCTCCCACTACGCAGGCATTGTACCCTGCATAATCGGGCTTGAGATCATTCAAATAGTCTATCTCTCCCATAGTTCTGCCTATCACATAATTATCCTGGATTTTACAAGGGGAGAGGAGTAATTTCGTCCCATTGTAGGTAGTGGAAAATCGTACTTTAAATTGATCTCCGGCTTGAGTGATATTACTAAATTTATCCAAATCCATACTCGCATTTACCATCAGTATTTTTTGTTTTCCGATATCTTGATCTTTCAAAATCGTAAGTGGCAATCCTCCTACAGCGTATGTTGCAATAGTCGACACATCTATCAATGCTGCCATGAGAAACCAGCTCGCTTGGATCAGCACCCCAGCGATCAAAGTTTTTTTAATAATATCTAGCGGTTTAGATTTCTCATCTTTGGTAAAAAATCATTTGATAATCGCAAAGAGCACAATGAATCCCAGCGTGAAATTCGCAAAGTTTTTCATCATATTCCAAAATTTCCACAAAGGAGCATCCAGATGAAAAAATGAGCCATAGACCAAAGTATTGTCCATAGCCAACCCCGCCACGACTAGTAATGGCCAAAGCAAGATATAGATGACTTTCAATACCAGATCCAAGATTCCAATCAAGCTCATCTGATTTGTGCTATCTGTAGCGTTTGTAGAAAGTGTGCTAATATTCAGACTATCATTTGTCGTAGCAGCAAAGGCGTGATCAGTGACTCCCACATATCCGTTCATCACAAAAGACGAACATCACAAGATGAGTATCAGTCAGATTATTTTTTTAATCATATTTTTTCTAAACAGTGACATATCCATAGGGTTGTAAATAAAGGTTCCCTGTAATCCCTTAAATTATACCCCACTCTGGAGAGATTCACAAATAATGGCTGGATAAAGTGTATACTGCCCTTGCAAAAAGCAGGAATTTGTATATAGATAGTGTTATTACGACCTTCCAATGGTTATTTTACTTCTTGTGCGAGCGTGATTATGCTTTTCTGCAATATCTCCAGTGACAAAGTCCAGCTTCTGGACACGAAAAAAGAGCAATTTCTCGAACGCAATGGGATAGAAGATACTCTGGGCCCAGTTTTGTTTCAATATAACAAAAAACACAGTATTGATTCGCTGTTTTTGCTCAATTGACCGGGGGGATTCACGAATTTGAGAGTTGGGACCCTTGTTCTCAATCTTTTCAACAAAGTCCTAGCTCACGACAAAAAAAAACCAGTGCCTATCTTTTCCATCACCAAATTAGATCTCTACAAATATGCTTTCAAAAAATGACGAGTGCCTAGATATGGGATCATCTACATCGGTCAGAGAAACAATGTCTGGAAATCAGACTTCAAAACTGGCAAATATACGCAGATCACCTTAGACAAGATAGACTATAGAGAAGAATTTTTCCTCGATTTTGTCCAGGCACCCTATCGAAAAAATAAAATATCCATGATTTCATTCTCCATCAGCAAAGGAAAAATTGCATGTATGTACAAGAAAAAAAATCATCTCATAGATATTGAGGATTTAGGCATCAAGCCTACTTTGAGCATCCAGCCCGAATACCTGATTGGCGCAACAAAATAATATTTAAAATATTATACCATATTTAATGCAGACCAACTATCGCAAACAAACCAGTATCCTCGGTGTAGACCGATGAAGTAGATATATCTGATTAGCATACAAGTTGCAAGATCAAGCAGTGATTTTTCCTGTAGGATATATTTTAAACGATCAGATGACGTATTTCAATATCGCAGGAATTATAGAAAAACACAATGTCAGCAAAATCATGATCTGACGACCAAAGACACAACAAGACATCCAGGAAAAAATTCAGCAATTTATCAAAAGTCTCAATTACATCATCGAAAATAGAGAGATAGAAATCCAGCTTGTGGAGGAGGATTACACGAGTGTTCAATCGGGCGAAATTATTTCAAATTTCAAAAAAAATGCCGCTACAGATACGGTGAGTGCGATGCTGATTTTAGAAAGAGGATTAAAAGATTAAAAAATTAGGAAGATTAAAAGACACATAATAGTATTCTAAATAAATTCCAATTCATGAGTATTCCCTCTGTCTTTCATCATCCATTCATTATAATTTTGCCCTTCGTTTACATCGATGGGGAGCTTGAAAAGGAACAGTATATGCTGTTTTTTTAAGTATTTCAAAAGTTTCACATCCTCCTCATCCATCGCCAAAAAATCAGAAAAAATTACAATCACGCGTTTTTCTTTCACTTGCATCGCTTCTTGCAAAAAGTTTTTTAATCTGCTCTGATACCGTTTTTTGGTATTTTTTATCGTAGCTAAAATTTTTTGGAAAGCATCTTTGCTCCAAATTATTTTTTTCAATTTCATACTCAATCCAAATAATGAAGTGCTTGGAGCATACAAAGTCACTCTGATTCCATGCTGTTTGGAATATTCCAAAATTTCCTCTCCATCACGCTGGACCTGATCTACATTTCTTGGCTCGCCTCATCTTCGATTGTAATTGATATCCAAGAAAAAATCGAGAGAGAGGGCTTTCTCTTGATGAAAAACGGTGGTATACAATTCCTGATATTTCGCTGAAGCTTTTCGGTTCACTGACTTCTGAGAATCTCCTGCTACATATTTTCTGGTATCAGTTTTTTCTATCCCTATTCATTTCATGATACCCAAAAAAGCTCCAAACCACTTTCCAGCGATGGGCGTACTTAGCTGTATTTTAAACGCTTGCTTCATCTGGTCATTTTTGAGATAAATTTTTTTCCCATCATAAGAGTTTAGCAAATTTGATTTTAGTCTCTTTGTCTTTTACTCTACTGCCAATCAAATGTCCAAGAATCTTACCATCAATCAATGCGGGGATCTTTTTTATATTAAGTTTCATCAAAGTATCATAATCTACGATATGTACCTTCGCCAATATCTTCCTTATATCAGTCAAAACATCTCGTCCAAGTTCTTTCGATAATTCTTCCAGATGAGAATGATAAATATGCTCATGGACCATTCATAAGATTCCATTTATTTTTTTTGCACCGAAAACTTCTTTAAATTTTCTTGGGCCGAAGACAAATAAGGTATATGCATTAGTAATTGAAGGCTTATTCTTTTTTAATTCTTCTTTCATTCATTTGATTAACCCATCCTTGTCCTTCCGACGCTCTCTAAATTTTTTACTATAATCTTGGTGGTGATGGTTGTGAGCTACAAGAGAAATAATCTTCAGCAGTGTGGGAATCTCTACGGTATGCATTGATTCTTTTCATAGCATTCATTGTATTTTTTTCTGCAATTCAGGATGTGGCTTGATATAATTAGTGATATCAGCTTCTACATCCCATCACAATCGTTGAATAACTTTTAATCTTTCCCCATAGTTGAGACTTCATCTTCTATAGCTTTTTCACAAAATGAGGTTGATAGTTGTGGATCCTATAACAAAAAACCAATCTGTTGATTTAGATGATATAATATCAAAAGCAGAATGTATTCATGCGGTATTGAGTTTTTTTGATACTTGTGATTTTAGAGATGGTAAAGTAAGTTTGTTATCTTTCGTATAATTTATAATTTTAAGAAATTTTTCTATCACGTCTTGTGTGAGAAATTCGTCAGATGAAATGGTTCACAGGAGAGCCTTGATTCTGACTTCACATTCAGGATGACTCTTGATATAGCTCATTATGTCTTTGTAGATATCCCATCATAGCCGCCTAGCTATCTGTATACGATATTTTAAAGTGAGTTGTCACCTATGTATTTTAACATCGCATAAGAGCATTTTAACATTTTTAGATCATAGAAATACTCAAGCCTTGCTTCTATCGCACAATAAAAATCATAGTCAGGATGTAATCCTATGATCCTTTAGATTTCGCAACATATACTTTTTATCTTTCTCAGTATTTTTCGTTTCTTCTTCAATTCTTGTTTCTTCTTCAATTTTCTTTTCTTCTTTGACTCTCATTTCCTCTTTAAACTTTCCGATTTCTGCTCTAATGTCAGTGATGATTTTATCTTGTTCAAAACGATATTCCTGCTTCCCCTCCCTATTCTCAATTTGCTTGTCTTCACCGAATACTTCCTTTAACTCCACAAACATACCATGTTGTATGGCACATAGTTTTTCCCACATCAAAAGTTCTTCTGGATTTTTGTTAAGTGATAGTACCTTGTATATTTTCCCATTACTTCACAATGCTATTCTTTTGATATTTCCCAAAAGGTCACGCACGGTTTTTTCTTCTATATATCCATAGATGATATCATTCATAGTCATCCAAAAAAACTAAATTTTTCACTTCAGATTTTTCATTACCTCTTCTTTGTCGCTCCATGGTTTCTTTCAAAAATTCGTCACCTGCATAGTTTCATGTCATTTCCCTGCAAACATGACGATATCGTTGGCTTGAGCAATTTCACAAGCAAATTTGATCGCCAATGTCCTTTCCGGAAGGATAAAGAAATTTTTTCCGTATGTTTTGTTTTTGATCCCACTGGTTAATGCTTGCAAGATTCCCAATCTATTTTCCGTATCAGCATCATCATCTGTCGCTATCACGATATCGCTGTATTGGCCTACTATCTCTCACATGATGGGCCTTTTGGTCGTGTCCCTATTTCCTGGTGCACCAAAGACGGTGATCAGCCTACCCGTTCATTTAATTTTAGACAAATATCCTAAGGTTTGCTCCAATGCATCTGGTGAATGTGCAAAATCAATAAAATACTGAATATCGTTTTTCTGTATGCGCTCCATCCTTCACGCCACGGTTTCAAATCCTGCGATGCTTGTTATGGCTTTATTGATATCCAATCCCATTTGTAGCACGACACCTAATGCAGCCAAGATATTGTATACATTGAATTGTCAGACAAGCTTTGTTGTCACATCGTACGATTTACCAAGATAACTCACCGTAAATTTTGTTCAGCTTCATGTTTCTTGGATGTTTTCCGCTTTCAAAGGTGAAGATCATATGATGCTAAAACTGATTTTTTTATCGAAAGGCATCTCTTCCATTCGTTTTCTTCCTACCTTATCATCTGCTGGGAAGCAGGCATATTTACTCTGTTTGGTATTGTTCAATACATAACGAAATAATTTTTCCTTCGCCTCCACATAACGCTCAAACGTCCCGTGATAATCGAGATGATCGTGGGTCACATTTGTAAGCACTGCAAAGTCAAATTCCACACCTTCAAATCTGTACTGGTTCAACCCATGAGAAGAGGTCTCCAAGACAGCGATTTTACATCACGAATCTTTCGCCATCGCCAAAATCGATTGCAAATCAAAAACATCCAGTGATGTCATTTTCTTGGTATTTGCTAGCTCTTCATTTCCTATCTTAATATTCGCCGTACTGACCATCATGGTCTTGGCAACCTGTTCATTTAATATTTTATGAATCAGATTTACGGTCGTGGTTTTCCCATTGGTTCATGTCACGCCGATGACAAAAAAACTTTTGGACGGATTCCCATACACGAGATTCGCAAGTTGTCCATTCATCTTTTTCCATGCCTGATAGAGGAAACTATCTTTGATGAGAAAATAGAGTTTGTCATACATGAATATTTTTTTGAGGAAGTTTTTCATATTCATATTAAATAATTATTAAAGAATTAACGGATTACGAATTACGGATTTAGTAGTTATCTTATTCTTTGATAGTTAAGTCAGATAGTTTTTGATTGATTAGGGAAAAGCTCGTCATCTAAATATTTAATTGCCTTCAATTTGCCCTCAAGATCAAGTACATCGTTACTAATTGTTATTACGGGTTCATCTCAAGATATATTAAACTCTTTTTTTATGATATCTAATTTGGAATCATATTTAGGGATATACCAAATTTTTTGCTCATTAGCTGATATTCTAGAATGTCACAAAATATCTCTTATTAGCCAAATTGCAATGAAAAGTTTTTTATAGGATTCATCTAATTGATAAAGTCTAACAAATTTATCAATAATTTTATCATTAAAACTTAGTTTTCAATATTTTATTCTCTCAATAATAAGCGAATTAGATACAATTCAATTATTGATTTCTTCAATAAGTTGAGGATTCTCTTTCATTATAATCATATCTTTCATGATTCACTCTATGAAAAGAGATGATGAAAATAATACTCATATTTTTTCTAAAAAGCTCATCTTAGTCATTAATATTCTAAATTGATAACGCGAAGATTATCTTCGTATTTATCGTCGCAATCAGCAATAGCCTCAGCTCTAAATTGGTTTTCTACTGACTCACAATCTAGAAAAGAACTTCATTCGCAAAGTCATTTAGAAGATGCTATGGCAAGAACTTCATCAATATTAGAATAACATATGTTTTTCTTCTGCCTAGCTTCATTTATTCTTTGCTGTTTTAATTTAGAATTTTCCATTTGCTGTCCTAAATAAGTGTCTGTTGAACTCTGTTTAGATGCACTTTTAATGACTACATTTTGAGCCTGTTGCCCAGTATCTGTTAAAGCTCCTATTTGTTGTTTTAATAAAGCATTCTGTTCTTTTAAAGCATCTATTTCTTTATCGCTTGAACATCCCAAAAACACTATTGTTGTAAGTAATCATAGAAAAATAATTATGATTTTTTTCATATTTTCATCCAGAGAATAAAGATGTTTAGTATATATTCATTTCCTTGCCTTTTTCAAACAGGATTGTTCTTTTAGTTCTTTCTTAACAAGCCCCTTGTATCATTAGGTTGCTGTTCTGTTTTGAGGGTAACAAACCCCCTGTATCCCCTAAGACTTCGCTTAGGACAAGCCCCGCCGTAGCAGAGGACTTCAATGAAATTTTAACAAGAATTAATTTAATTTTATGTTAACAAACCCCCCGACCCCCTTGTCAGGGGGCCCAAAGGATTTTTTTGTATTTAATTTTTTTTCAAATTCTCATTCTTCTAGTCTCAGCGGGATTTAATGTTTTTTTCTATTTCTTTAATAATATCTAATATGTCCTTATATATTTTATCTGGGTTTTTTAACGCTTCGTTGTTCCAATATCTAATAACTGATAATCATTGTTCTTTTAAAAAACAAGTTCTTTGGGCATCATATTTCTTGGTTTTTTTATGAATTTCTCAATCAAGTTCTATAACTAATGCAAGCTTAGAACAATAAAAATCTACAATAAATGATCATATAGGTTTCTGTCTCGTAAATTTATATCCTAAAGGTTTATTTTTGAGTATTTCTTGTCGCATCTGTTTTTCGGCAGGAGTCGGGTTATTTCTCATCTCTTTTGCAGATTGGACATTTCATCTATTATACTGTTTGAATTTAATTTCAAAGTCATCCATCTTATAAAATTTGAAATAAATCTTTTACCTTCAAGTCCCCCTGATAAGGGGGATTTAGGGGGTTTGTAAACACAATAACTTCATTATAAATCTTTTTCCTCCAAGTCCCCCTGATAAGGGGGATTTAGGGGGTTTGTAAACACAACACCTTCATTATTAATTTCCAATTTGATTCTTCAACATCCACCCTCCCACAATCGCAGCGGTTTCCATTCTCAAAATAGTCTCACCCAAGTCGACAACTTCAGATTTTAAATTTTTGAAATTTGCATAATCATTTTTCGTTAAACCTCACTCTGACCCAATTAATCAATATATGTTTTTTTGTCATTCTGACCACGACTTCTCGGGGGAAGAATATAACTTATACCCTTCGTTTCACTCAGGGTGACATTTTTTATCGAAAATCACGATCTTTTCCTCCTTCAAATATTCTCGTGGCTTAGACATAAATTCCACATTTGGTAGTTTCCATCCTCGTGATTGCTCGACAGCTTCTCTGATGATTTTGCCTAATCTTTCTTGCTTCTTGCTATTCCAAACTTTGATAACTGACCTTTCAGAAGGTCGGAAAATGATGTGATCGATACCGATTTCGCAGAGTTTCTGGACGATGAGTTCGAGTTTTTCCCGCTTGTTTGGCATAGATATAATCATTCAAATATTTTTTCCCATTCCACCCGGGCGTATCTTTTCTTGCAAGATATTTCCCTCGATGCTTTCTTTTCCGTATGATTCCAACTGCACCTGATATCTGATTTCGGGATTCATCCCTTGTATTCGGAATTGGTCTCCTTTCACGAGCCTCAAAACTTTCCTTGCCTGCTGGATGATTTCAGGATTAGAAATTTCCACATGTTTGTCTTGGATCTTAAAGTCAGTGATAAAGAGTTGCATGGCTGAAGAGGGTTTAGAAGATTAAAATATTTAGAATGTTTAGAAGGTTAAATAAAATACTTATATCTCAACACTCACTACTTAATACTTTTTATTCAACAAGCTTCAAGTTAAATATTTTCAAGCCAAATATTTCATTTGAATTTTCCTCTATTTTCATTACAAATAAAAAATATTTATCCATTATGCAAATCCTATGATTCACTACATCATTAGTGCAACTAGAGAGTCGCGAAATGCGGGGTTTCATATGTATCCTATCTTTATCGTGATTGTCGTCAGCTGTATCATCCAGTTTACAAAGATTGCGATAGACAGTATTAGACTCAGGCGTTTTTATCGAGGACATATTTTTTCTTCAGGAGGATTTCCTTCTTTCCATAGCTGATTAGCAAGTAGTGCAACGATGATGGTGTGGCTACATTATGGCTTTGCAAGTGTCCATTTCGCAGTAGTGTGTGCATTCAGCGTATTATTCGCTTACGATGCCATGAATTTGAGATTTGAAGCGGGTCAACATGCCCTGTATATCAATAATCTGAGAACTGAATTACAATGAGTTTTGCAGAAAAAAGAATGACCACTCAAAGAGAGGATATGACATACTCCATTTGAAGTATTATGATGAATCGTATTTGGATCGGTTTTGACATTCGTACTTTATTACTGGTACTTTATCGCCTAATATTACGCATATATGCTCAAATTTGCGGTTTCCAAACCGACAAAAAGAATACATAGACAAGAAGTGGATTCGGACAATATACGCAGAAAGAGAGTAGTCTGAGTCCGTTTTTTTTCAATTAAAACAATCTGGATTATCTTCATCGTGTTTGCTTTGGTATATGGAACGACGCTTCTACTGAGAAATACTGTGCTTGCACATAAATATTTCATCACGAGAGTGATGTATGATTCATGAGATATTTTATGGTATGATGACCCCTATTTATATAAACTCGTCAACGCACGGGTCAAATGAGAAAATTATTACGCTATCAATATATACCATTCCAAAATACTTAATGACGTAAAAAATAATTTTCCGATCATCCAAAATTTCTCAGTCAAATATATTTCATCCAATACGGTTTCAATCAAGCTTACCTTCAATCCCTTAAATCTCGTCATCAGAAATCAGGACCAAAAATATGGTGTCTACAACTGAAATTTATTTGCCCTGACTTCATGAAACAAAATTGCCAACGGCATCCAGATTTTGGACCTGCCAGAATATTTAAGTTGAATGACGACGCTTTCATGACTATTTTTTAGACAATCAGCTAGCGAATTAATCCAACAAATTCAACTGATCTACCAATGATTCCCGTGACTTCAACGTATAGAATACTTACCTGGTGGGGAGAGAACCATCGTCTATACTGATGGTAAAAAGTTTTATATCAACAACTTATTGGACATCGCGAATCAAGTCAGAGATTACAATTTACTCAAAAAATATTACAAAGAATATTCTTTGTTGAAAGAAATAGATTTAGGAAGTCTGGAAAAAAATAAGATCATTGTACACAAGTAAAATTTAGAATTTATAATTTAGAAATGAAGAATAATCATGAAAATTTTGTCATCCTGAGCGTAGCGAAGGATATAACTCAATTACTTATGATAGTTATACTCTTCGTTTCACTCAGAGTGACAAGGTACATTACAACACATTACACCATTTAATTATTAACCATCCCCCATGTCTTCAGAAGATTTTATGAGAGAGGCGATTAGACTTTCGTCAGAGAATATGCAAAAAAATGCATGATGACCTTTTGGCGCAGTCATCGTCCGTGACGGAGAAATTATTTGACGTGGACGGAATCAAGTCACATCAACCAATGATCCAACGGCACACGCAGAAGTGGTAGCAATCCGTGACGCATGTCAGCATATTTGAAAATTTGATTTATCTGGTTGCGAATTATATACCAGTTGTGAACCTTGTCCGATGTGCTACGGAGCGATCTCCCGAGCGAGGATTCAAAAAATATATTACGCAAATACAGAGTACGATGCGGCAGATATTTGATTTGATGATAGTGCATTTTACGCAGATATCCAAAAAGATTTTACTCAGAGAGCTATTCCTGTCCAGCAGATATTACACGATGAAGCACTACTTGTATTCAAGGAATGGACGGATAAAAAAGATAAATTAGAATATTAAAAAAATTTAAAATTAAAATATTTATTTATGATCTTTTAATCATTGAAATATCTCATTATGAAAAAAGATTTCCCTATATTCAAGCGTAATCCCTGACTAGTCTTTCTCGACAGCGCGGCTTCGACGCAAAAACCTAAATTCGTCATAGATGCTGTGGGCGATTTTGTCGCTTCGTCATATGCAAATATCCATAGAGGGGATTACTCCTTATCTGAAAAATCTGAAACCCTGTATCAGGTATCCAAATCCAAAATCGCAGAATTTCTCCATGTCAAAGCGAGCGAAATTATTTACACCTACAACGCGACATACGCAGTCAATCTGATTGCCCAATCATTGTG
>CAYUVZ010000006.1:0-2306 GCA_964448265.1 uncultured Candidatus Peribacteria bacterium
ACATCATACACATTAGGTACAAAAAGTCAAGTAACCTAGACCGAGCTCATTACACCCCTTTCTTCTCCGCCTTGAAAATCTTTTCCAAAATATTTAAAATCTCAGTGGCCTGCGTCGCTGTCAATTTCCTATACAACCTGGTAATATTTCACTGAGATTTGACTGTAGCTAAAGTCTGCAATTTTATGCTAGCCGAAACATTTCCACTAGAGATATATTGATACAAATCACGCACAGGTTTGATATATGCGCTAGGAACAAGCTGTTTTACGCCAGTCATCGTAAGATATTTGATGCCAAAAAGATTGAACAACACGCTGCTATTATTTTCTAATTTTTCTGATGAATTGTAGATGGCCATGATTCATGTGTAAAATTTATTTGACTGAAAATCTATCACGGACCAATCTAATTCTCCGAGGGTTCGATTTTTCAAGCCATTGGTCAAATCCACGTTGAAATAATTAGCACCCAGGATAGTAGGTTCAGCATCAAGAAAATCACGAAGCTGGAGCAACCAAGTATTTTTCAATGCTGAGTTCGCATTGTACACCGCTAATGAAGTTTTGTAATTATACGCTCAAGCATAATTGACTGCAGTCGTACCTACCTCATCTACAAAAATAGGTTTGTTGAATGTCTTCATCCTGTCCAGAGTGTTTCGTCATTTTGCATTGACAATATCTTCTGGAGTCCCCCACCGACGATTGCTATTTCATTTTCATCGATTGTAAAAAGTGACACCTAGAATATCTACATATTTAGTTCAAGGATAATAATCTTCAAATGTCGGACAATGTAATGAAGCCTTCGCCGCTAATGTACAAGAAAGAAAAGTAGCAGTCTGACTTGGTTTCCCACCTTTGGCAGGAAGATCCCAAGCATTTAAAGACATATCAAAAAGGATATTGGAACTCGTCAATCCCGCAGCCCTGGAAAGATTTCGGACATGGATTCGGGCTTTTTTGAAATTGGTAGGATCGGAAGCCCGTGGATATCGTCCACCATTCATTTCATGCATCGTCCTAAAAATCACTCTCAGATCACCACTTTTGATCAAGGCGAAAAACTTGTTGTACTGGACATCAAATTCGCCATCGACGACCTGTTTGGCAGTATAACTATTTGGCGAAAGAGAAATATGATAGATTCTATCTGTTCATAATGTAGAAGGAAGCTTGTTTAATAATGTCTCAACAACGTCCGTATACGGATCAAAGATGAAAGACACGATAGGCAAACGCATGGCGTATTCCTCTTCTATCTGCTGGATATTTGTGATCGTATTATCTCGAGATTTAAATCACAAAAGATAGGCATCTGATTTTGATCAGAGAGAAAATATACTAACGACACACAATATACTGATCAAAATTTTTATTTTCATATCTACCATAATTTCTAATTTAAAATTTTCTAAAAACTGACCTATATTTCGATAACTGTAGTTCATTTAAATCATTTCTTTTCTCATTTGCCAGCATGAGTACTCCATAGTCTGGATATGAGAGTTGGTAATTTGTTTTCTTTGTTGTATACAATATCAAGATTTAATATATTGGTTGTAATTATTAATGCTTCCGAAGTCAAAGAGATATTTTTAATTTTTCATACTGTGGGAGTAATCTCAAACTTTCTATCTCCTAAATGAAAAACCATAGATGGCACGGGGTGCCTAATATTCCTCGGGCTGACATCAAACTTTTGCGGCAGATTTAATGCTCTGACACTCTCTGATGTAATTTTTTTTCACTTAAGATCTCCTGCATCTCGATAATAATCAATATGTTTCCCACCGATAGGAATCTGATTAATATCATTGAGTCAGTTGAGTACCTTTTGTATTCAGTCTCTGAAAATAGCATCACGAGAAACCTGTACCTCCAATCTTTCCGCAGGCGATTTCTTCTCGTCATACCGTCATGATGCCTGTTTGGAGGATATCTGTTCTCCACCACCTTGCGTCGGAAAAGATGGCGTAAGCAACAGAATCTGAAGTATACATATACGGATAAGTGGCAAGACAATATCCCTACTTCTCTGATTATTTTCTGGAGGGATATGCGTATTTACAGAGTGATAACCAATATGTTTCATACTCATGTGATGAGCTAAAGAGATATCTCGTATATAAGATAAGTAGCTGAAATTTCAATAATATTTTCGATCAATTTTATTATAGATCATCCGCTTCGCGGATTCTATAGTTAATTTATCTTATCCTTTTCTTTGGACTTCCGTCCAAAGTCCTTCAATAAGAAATCATCCGCTTCGCGGATTTTACATTTATCCAGAAAGTCCCGAAC
>CAYUVZ010000006.1:2406-17760 GCA_964448265.1 uncultured Candidatus Peribacteria bacterium
TAGTGATTATCCAGAAAGTCCCGAAGGGACGATCACTAGTTACTTCTGCACGTTATCAATAAGAAATCATCCGCTTCGCGGATTTTACATTTATCCAGAAAGTCCCGAACGGAACGGTCACTAGTGATTATCCAAAAAGTCCCGAAGGGACGACCATCAAAACACTCTGCACGTTATCAATAAGAAATCATCCGCTTCGCGGATTTTACATTTATCCAGAAAGTCCCGAACGGAACGGTCACTAGTGATTATCCAAAAAGTCCCGAAGGGACGACCATCAAAACACTCTGCACGTTATCAATAAGAAATCATCCGCTTCGCGGATTTTACATTTATCCAGAAAGTCCCGAACGGAACGGTCACTAGTGATTATCCAAAAAGTCCCGAAGGGACGATCACTAGTTACTTCTGCACGTTAGTGCAGAGCTAAAAGCCTATAAACCTTTAAAAGTCCGCTCAGGCGGACGACCTATTCTAAACTCCCAAATAAGAAATCATCCGCTTCGCGGATTTAACATTTATCCAAAAAGTCCCGAAGGGAACGGTCACTAGTGATTATCCAGAAAGTCCCGAAGGGACGATCACTAGTTACTTCTGCACGTTAGTGCAGAGCTAAAAGCCTATAAACCTTCGAAAGTCCGCTCAGGCGGACGACCTATGTATTAGTCAAAGACATATTTCAAATCATACTCCATCTCAAACATATCCAATAATCTAAGAAATTCTTTTTCAAAAGCCACTTCCTTATGATGCTCTTTTTGATTTTTGATGTAATTTATGACATTCTTAATTTCTGAATATGCATACGAAAAACAGCCATATCCTATCTGCCATTGAAATTTGGTTTCGTACCACCCCTTTTCATTAATTAATTTAGAACTATTAGCCTTAACTTCCTGGATAAGTTTTGCTAAAGGATAAGCAGGATGTAACCCCACCAACATATGGACATGATCCTCCACATTATTTATTGCCAACATCTTGCACTTACGTTCTGGGCTTTGGACAATACCAGTAATATACTTCTGCAATTCATCATCATGAATCGGATTTAACATTTTTTTTCTTCTTTTGGTACTAAATACACAGTGGACATACAATTTCGAATACGACACCTCAAGTTCTTAATATCTAAAGATCAATCACCCACACAATTATACCTATCTTTTCTTCACAAATCAATAGGAAATCGCCAAAAAATGACAGGCAAATAGAGACTGACGTTAAATCGAAATTATCTCACCATGATATGATACACCGCTACGAAATAATACACTGCCATGACGACACAAACCAACAACTGCATTACACTCCCCGCAAGAAATCAAATGAACGATCCAAAAGCTGCTTTCAACGCATGACCATGAGACTTATTCGCCAATATTTCTCCAATATATGCTCCCAAAAATGGTCATCCCAAGATAGCGAACAACCCGAAAGGTCAGAGTACAATACCAAAAAACGGCAACACGACAACACCGACAATCAATCCAACCGCACTTCCACGAACACCCAGTTTTGTTCCTCCCATTTTTTTAGTTCACAAGACAGGGATAATATTTCACAAAACAATGACTACGATTACGATGACAGCCCATACGATGAAAAATGCCCAAGAAAAGGGATGTGCACTCGTGAACTGAAGTAAAATGAATCCCACATAACTCAAAATCAAGCCCGGCAACACTGGCAAAAAAGATCCGATTATGCCCAGAAGCATACACACAGTTCACAATACAATCCACAAAATATCCATCTCATTATATAATAGGATAAAAGTGATTCGAATATAGCGATTCAACTACTGCTATCAATATTAATTAATCCGCCCCTCATACATGTGCATAGATGTTCACGATATGAAGATATAGATAATAGCCTGATATATCCTTACTCAAATAGGAGACAACGAATTGGTTCTTACAAGATTGATTGAGCTGGGTACATTCATAAATAACAAATCGTACGGCGTGGCGAGTTTTGTAAGAACTAGACTTTTTTGCCTACTTTTTGGGGCAATGCCAAAAAGTAGGACGCCGTAGGCAGAATCATAAAAGAACTCACTCTTCAGTAATGAGTTTTTTCGTATTGAGAAAAACAAACAAATACTTATGCTCTGGTCAGATTTATATTTTTAACCACAAAACTGTCCAAAGTCACCGAAGACATCCTATCCAACGTCGATATCGTTGATGTGATCTCCAGATACATGCCACTCAAAAGAGCAGGTTCCAATTTTTCTGGTAACTGTCCTTTTCATAGTGAGAAAACTCCTTCATTTATGGTCTCACCAAGCAAACAAATTTTCAAATGCTTCGGCTGTGGCAAAGGTGGCAATGTCATTACCTTTGTCCAGGAGATAGAGAGGATCGACTTTCGAGACACAATCAAACAGTTAGCCAAATCTGCAAACATTGACCTGACTCAATATCAAAACGATAAATATCACGACCAAGCATACACCGACGAGAAAGAAAAGATCAAGCGCATTCACAAACTCGCACAAAAATTTTTGATAGACCAACTGGAATCCTCCGACGAAGCAAAAAAATATTTAGCCGAGCAGAGAAAATTAGACCCCGAAACGGTAGAAAAATTTGGCATCGGCTACGCACCCAATTCTCACTATGCGCTGATACAAGAATTGAAAACCAAAGGATTTAGCGAGGATGATATGATCCAAGCATCATTGGCAAAGAGAGGTCAGAGCTGAGATATCTACTGTTTTTTCAAACACAGGATTACCTTTCCGATTTATGATACGATGCAAAACATCATCGGATTTAGCGCAAGAATTATTGACCCCAATGATAAACCAAAATATTTAAACAGCTCCGAGCACAAAGCCTTCGAAAAATCCAAAGTCCTCTACTGACTCAACCGAGCAAAACAAGATATCAAAGAATACAATGCACTCATCGTCGTCGAAGGACAGATGGATGTCATCGGACTTTCTAGAGTAGGATTTCCTATCGGAGTAGCTACCTGCGGAACTGCCTTGACCATGGAACACATCAAACTGATCAAAAGATATACAGAAAATATGTACCTCATGTTTGACAATGACGACGCCTGACAAGAAGCGAGTATCAGAGGATTAAATACTGCCTTCCAACAAAACATTTTTCCCAAAATCATCACGCTTCCAGAAGAAGTGAAGGATATTGATGAATTGGCAAACAACCCTGAAGGCAAAAAACTTTTCCAGAGGGCATTTGAAAAAGCTCAGGATGGATTTGCTATGGTGCTGGAAAATCAGAAGAAAAAATTTGATATGACATCTCCCGTAGACAAACAAAAAGTACTGAATATTATGTTCGGGCTGTTGCAAAATATCAGCAGCGTTTCCATAGGTCAGCACTACGAACAGGTACTTAGTGATGCTTTGGGAATGCGTTTCGAATTTATTCACGAACAATTTAAAAAATATACCACCAGTGAATGAAAAATTTTCCAAAGACAAAAAAAATCTGAACCAAAATACGAGATTGATAGATCACTTTTGATCAAATCGCTTTTTTACGAAAGTTTTATCAACCAATTTGTCGAAGATGCAGATCTGCGAGAGCCATTGATCACATTAGAATCCCTCATCGCCGAAAGCCTCCCCGAAACAAAAATGCAATCGCTCCCTATCGACGATCCACAACACGAAGCGATTCTCCAACTTCAACTTCGACGAGAACACGAATTAAGCACTGGCACTGAAGAGATCAAAAAATATCAGACCATCAAGCAAATAGTCCTTCCTCTATTTCAATGATACATCCAAAGGATTGTGAAGAATACCGACATCCCCGCCGGGGAAAAACAAGAAATTTTAAACCTGACGAAAAGATTATAGAAATATAGAATAGATAGTTTATTTAGCAAGAATGACTTGAATTATGTATATAAATCTATACAATAGAGAAAATATCTCTATTTTTTTGCATAAAAGCACTTTTACTCCATAACCATTATTCATGATTTCCAGATTCTGAGCTCAAATTAAGGCTCTGAGAGAAAACAAGAACATCTCTCAAGAAACGATGGCAAAAGTTTTGGATATGAGCAGGATCACATATGCTCAGATAGAATCCAATGAAAGAGATCTCAAACGAGAAGAGATCAAAACAATAGCTGATTTTTTTGAGTTAAAAATAGAAGACTTTTTAAAATTAGAACATCACACTGATTCAGCCAAGAAACTCAGTAAAAAAGATCCATTCTACAAAATTAAGAATCTAATTTTATATATTTCAGAAAAACTTTCGGGGAACCAAACCTTTGGGAAAACAGTACTCAACAAATTATTATATTTCTGCGATTTCAATTATTGTGAATGGACAGGGGCATTTATTACATGAGAACACTATCAAAAAATGCCATTTGGGCCTGTACCTGCAAGCATAGACAAAATCCTTACAGAGATGCAAGAAGGAGGCCTGATTCAGATTACACAGGCAACTTATTTCTGATATCCTCAACACAAAATCATTCCACTACAATCCTACTCATTGGATTTTTTAGATGAAATAGACGAAGAAAACAGTAAATCAAAAAAAAATTACACACCCTACAAAGACCTGCCAAGATCGAAAGAAATTATAGACAGCGTAATTCAAAAATTTGCATATCGAAATGGCGAAGAAATCAAACATTGGTCGCATGACGACATTCCCTACAAAGCCACACAACACATTGGAGACACCATTGACCCTTCTTTGGTTTTTTATCGTGAGAAACCGTATATTTCCAATTATCATAATTTATCCGATGAATGACAGGGATAATGGGAGAATGATATGATATGAAGATTACCGCTACAGATGAATTTGAAAAAGAAATGAAAAAATACTCCAAAAAGCGATGTTCATTGGAAGAAGATTTTCAAATTTTTTGTAAGACACTTGTAATCAATCCACAATCACATATACCTATTTCGAATATATGAAATATCGTATGAACATATTACAAAGTAAAGAAATTCATATGCCGTAGTCTATCCAGAAATAGTGCAAACAGTTGATTTAGGATTATTTATCATTTCAATCCATCTTCTGAAACCATTTGCTTTCATGAAATAACATTTATTGAAATGTACCACAAATCCGACAAAGAAAATGAAGACAAATCAAGGATTCAAAAACACATGGGTAGCCTCTAGAAATAATCCGAGTTCGTGTTGAAAACATACCAGCATTGTATATTGTATATGTAATGATTGATTTTACTTATTCATCACACCTATCATGCTAAACAAAAAATTATTTGGAATAGCGATTATTTCTTTCACGCTCCTAGGAGGGATATGCATCCATGCCGACACAGGATCCACAACAAATACAGGCTCCGTAATTTCATGAACAACGACCACGGGAACGACGACTACTTGAACGACAGATTCTGGAAATTTCCAAATCGTCATCGACCCTGTTACGAAAAAAATTACCATCCTGTATACCTCAGGTACCACAACAACATGAACCACAACATGAACCACAACCACTTGAACTCCTGTGATTACAAGTACGACCACAGATGGAGTTTCAGAATTTGAACGCGCATTACTCTGGATATATACCAATGGACTGACTAAATATAACAATGAAATCGACTACAGAGCTGACGATACATTGACCAGGGAGGAAGCAGCCAAAATGATGGCACAAGCCTACACCGTATTGGGCTATGACACTGCAACCAAAAATTCATCATGCAGTTTTTCAGATAGCAGTGAATTTGATCCTAGCCTGACAGGATTTATTTCCAATGCCTGCAAACGAGGAATTTTCAAATGAACTACGGACGGGAAATTTTTACCTACACAAAAATTGACGAGACCTCAAGCCATGGCCCTATTGGTCAGAATGTTTGAAGGAAAACTTTCTAATGAAAATAGGACCCCTCGATGGGGAGATTATTATATCAAAGGACAAGCGATGGGATTGACAACGGTCGCGACATCGACAGCTTTTGACGCTGAAGTTTCCAGAAAAGAGATGGCTATCTATCTATATAGGTTAAAAACTATCGTCAGTGATCCTAGCCTCAAAGCTACATCATTGAATAAAATAAGCACCTTGTGAACTACAGGGACAGACAATTCTTCACTCAGCGGAGTTTTGGCAAATCTCTCAGCATTAAACGATTCTACAAGTATTATGAATGACCCTGAATTGAACGAAGCCATCCTCTGGATGAATGACAACGGACTCACTTCATTCAAAACTGTCCAAGAATATAAACCTTTCGATATTCTTCTGAGGGAACAAGCTGCCAAGATTCTCTATCTTTTTGCGAACATCTTCCAATTCGGTTCTGGGATAGATGCGACATTGACCAATGAATGTACATTCAAAGACATTGGTACTGCCGAGAGTTCTCTTGTTTCTTCGATAGAAAATGCCTGCAAATCCTGAATTCTAAAATGAGGGAATGGCATATTTGATCCCAAATGAGTAATCACCAAAGCGCAATTTACTACAGCGATCATCAGACTTTTTGAAGGCAAGAAATTAGACGAGACACTGACTCCACGACGGACAAAATATTTTGAAGAAGCTCAAAACATCGGCATAGTATCACCAGCTGATGCAGTCACTTTTGACAATCCTATTACGAGATACGAGGTAGCACTGTTCTTATACAGATTTAAAGTAAAATATCAGATGACTCAAAATCAGAATACTAATAAATTACAAAATCTGATTATTTCCACGGTTCCCTGATCTTTACAAACGGGCTCCA
The DNA here is from genome assembly GCA_964448265.1 of uncultured Candidatus Peribacteria bacterium. Classification (GTDB taxonomy): domain Bacteria; phylum Patescibacteriota; class Gracilibacteria; order Absconditabacterales; family Absconditicoccaceae; genus CAJBLF01. Next base: position 9,139 of record CAYUVZ010000006.1, read on the forward strand.
TAAATTCTGGTGTAATTACCTATCCTCAGGTAAATATTTATGTAGACATGAATCTCTTGGAAAATGGAAATTTTGAATTGTGATATGTCGAAATATTTTGAACTAAATACAAAGTCGTCAAATCATCAACTGAAAAATATTTCTCAGATAACTATGTACGATATGGAGATATATTTAATCTCAGTGGTGACACAAAGATAGGGACGATCAATTTCATCGTAAGTAATGGCTACGTGGTGGAATGAACCATCAGGATCGGTGAATCGACCTTACAAATCTCACAGCTCAAAGATACCAACGCATACTACGGATTAAAACAGATTAAATAATTTTTAATCTTCATAATCTTACTAATCCTGCTAAAGCAGGACTCGGTTCCACCTCGTCTTTTAATCTTTTAATTTACCCCCATGCCAACAAAAAAACAACCAAGTCACGGACGGACAATGCTCAAACTCTATCTATTTATAGCGACCATGGTCTGACTTTTTGGGACATTAATTAGTTTCGGTATTTTATTGTACACCATTTCTTCGCATTTCATTATTTCCAACACTGAATATGTTGCTGGATGAAACAATACCTACATGTTAGAAAATTGCATTGCAGTGACCTATGTCCCAAACAAAACAAATCCAGCCGTCACTACCGCTACGACACCAAGCGACAAAGAAATAGCAAAATGCAAAGCAGAAAAGACTGTAACTATCTTAGCTACAAGAAAAGTAAACTTCAAAGAAGATGTCCTCAACTGAGGAATCTGGGGCATATTATTTCTCATTCTTCTGCTCACCCACTATCCTAAGTTTATGAGACTGAATAAGAAAGACTAAACATAATTTTGAATAATTTATTTTTATGTTAACAAACCCCCTGTATCCCCCTTAACAGGGGGACTTGAATGAAACAAATTCGATTCCTTTGGCCTCCCTGATAAGGGAGGTCGGGTGGGTTTGAAAACTAAATTAAAAAAACAAAATATTTCAGCATTTAAACATTCATTTCAGCATGGAAATCAAAAAGATAAACACTGAAAAAATTATGACCATCAATCTGACAGGCAGGCCAGACAATTTTGACGATTTCATAGGTCAAGAGCATATCAAGAGCATCGTAAAGACAGCCATCGACAGTTGAAAAATCAGAAAATGAAATATCGGACACGTCCTTTTTTCTGGACCAAGCGGATTTGGGAAAACAACAATGGCACAAATAATTTCCAAACAATGAAACGTAAATATCAAAGCCGTCACAGGATATGCAATTACCAAACCGTCAGAAATCATCAGTATATTAAATAATCTAGAAACTGGCGACATTCTTTTCATCGATGAAATCCATAGGCTCAAGCCAAATATCGAAGAGGTTTTGTATATCGCGATGGAGGATTTTGTCATCGACATGGTGATGCCAGAATGATGAAATGTCAGGATCCCGATCAATCCATTTACGCTGATTGGCGCTACGACCAAATTTGAAGAACTCTCCCCTCCGATGAAAAATAGATTCGTCTATCATTTTCATTTCATGGAATATACTCCAAGCGAAAAAGAAACACTCATCCAAAAATATCTCGCACATTATGAAATCTCTACAGACAAAACCTTGATCCAAAAGATCTCAGACAAAGTAGACGCAGTGCCTAGAGCAATTCACAACCTGTGTATCAGAATCAGAGACTTTGTAATTACCAAATCAAACACAAAAAATTTGAATGAACAATTACGAAACGAATTTCTTTCACATTCACAAATCGAAGAAGGCGGTATGACTCCCCTTCACGGAAAATATTTAGAAATCCTAGAAAAGGCTGATAGACCTATGGGCGTCAAAGCCATCGCGGTACAATTGGGAATTAATGAAAAGGCCGTCGAAGAAGATGTAGAACCACTCTTATTAAAATTAGGAAAGATAGAAAAATCAGCAGGAGGAAGAATTTTAATCTAAGTAATCCTTTTACCCTTTAATCATATTCAATGCCAACAGCAGCAGTTACACCAGTCGCGACTCAAACCGTCAGCCTAGCTTATCTTTTACTCATCCTCTTCCTCGTAGCTTGGGAAATGGTATGGAAAGGAATTGCCCTTTGGAAAGCAGGAACAAAAAAACAATTAGCTTGGTTCATCGTGATGTTTATTTTCAACACCGCAGGTATTTTGCCTATCCTCTACCTCATCTTCCGACAGAAAAAAGGTAAGAAATAAAAGTGGATTTTTTTGTTTACAAATCCCCCCATTCCCCCAAGACTTCGCTTGGGACTATAGCCCCTTTCTCCTTTACAGGACTCCTTCGGTTGTCAAGGGACAAAATGATTTTTCGGTTGAAAAATGAAGAAAAATCAATATAAAACTGATGTAAAATACTTTAGAAATTTATACCTTTATTGATGACCAAACAAGAAAAACTACAACAAAACAAATTCATAGAGCATTTTCTATATTCTGCTTATACAAATATGGAGATGGAAAATGAAGTACACGAGAAATATGACAAAAAAAAACTCTACAACAGATATAAAATAATCATAGATAGTCTGATTAAAGAATGAGTTTATAAGCATATGCAATTTTCCTAATGTCTGATAAAACAAAACCCGCATACAAACAAACTAAATTATGAATATTGAATGTCCAAGAAATAGAACATATTGTTTTTGATAATCTGATTTTAGTTAAGTCATATCTGTACAGAAACTACAAAAAGATGGATTTTTCGGTAGATACTTTATGTTTCTTTCATAAATTATTATGCGAAAATCTTTTTGACGAAGCGGGGAAATTTAGAAAGCATAATGTACAAATGGGAGATTTTGAAGCCATAGGATTTCATGAAGTTCCCATAGAAATGAAAAAAATGAATGATGATATACAATATAGACTGAAGCATATAAAGAATACCCAAGAAAAGAAAGAATTACTTGCATGGATAATGCGAAAAATATTATGGATTCATCCATTCTTTGATTACAATGCAAGAACAGTTAGAATTTTTGGAGAATTTTTTTTACTGAAACAACAAATGCAATTAAGCTCTTTTAGATGAACAACGAGAAAAAAATTCACTGAAGCCATGAAAAAATGAACTTTTGATAATAACCTCTCAGGCGTGATAGATTTATTATAATTCAGTAATTTCTAAGCTTTTCACACCTCAATCCCCTACACCATCACACCTTTTCCAAGCAAAGTCAACCACTCCGCCACATAACCACAAAAAAGCAAGTCCCAAAGAGCCTATTCAGGCTCTTTTTTTGGAAATTTTCTAGAACGGAATATAATCAATTGTGGGACAAACAAACCCCAGCTAGCAATGCCCAAAAAGTCGGGAAAGCACACAAACAAATTACACCATTTCATTACCTTTTATCGCTTCAACATTTCGACACTCTCCAATGAAACATTTCCACCATATTCATCGCCATTTAAAACAACATCACAAAAAATATTTATTCTGAACATTTATATGATGAACAGGGTTTTTTGCCGTTAAAGCATTTATATTTTTAGTAGGATTTATTAGTGTCCTCAACCAGGGATGAACTTTTGCAAGTCTTACACCATCAAACTGTAATGGCGTCACTGCAATCTGAGTACCAGAATGTCAGGCACTAATGTCATTGTACAACAGCACAAATGGTGACAACTGGAACAATAAAAATAACCGATGAAACACCTGAGCTATCTGTAATAACAATGGAACTGGACGATATGGTGTCAATTGTAATAACGGTCATGTAAATCAGATTAATTTAAATTCAAATGGTCTTGCATGAAGTATCCCCACGGATATTTGAAATCTTGGGCAATTGGGATCACTCGATCTCCATGGGAATCAAATAACCTCTCTAGCAAAACAAATCTGAAATCTAGCTAACCTACAAACACTCAATCTCAATGGCAATCTAATAACTATCATACCAGATCAAATTTGAAGTTTGACCAATTTACAAACCTTAAATCTAGGTAACAACCTACTGAGCACCCTCCCCGCGACATTTACTTGATTGACAAATCTTTCCTCATTGGGATTGAATGTAAACTGTCTCGATACTGGTTTCAGTTTTACAGGCACCACGGTGATTGCTTTTGCAAATACAAAAGTGGGGAACAGTAACTGGCAAACTTCTTGGAGTACGGGTTGTCAGGGAAATCGAAAAATTAAATATTCTTTTATTTATAGCACAATTGTAAATTCATGAACAAATAATAATTTAAATCTGGTTGATAATAGTAATGCAGGAAGTTTCCCTTGAGCATATTTTGCTACATTGTCATGAGCTAGTGAACAATGAAGAATCACATTTACTGGAGCTGTAAATTTTGCCGATACAGGTACAGCGAATTTCCTACAGTACAACGCACTATCTGGTCTCTCTATGTCTCTATGAAGAATCAAATTTGCTGCATGAACGGGGAATCTTTCTGGAAAGAGTGCATCACTCATCATGTACTTACCCGCCTCATATGTGGTACTATTAAACAAAAATCTGACCAAAGATATGTTCGTTGTAAAAGATGATAATGGCGTAGTGATAAATAATAGCATCATCTCCAATGTCAGCTCTGGTGCCTGTGTATGAGGATGAAGTTTTGCATGTCCTCTCACTTTTGATGTCAGTCATTTTACTGATTTTGATTTGAAGCCATTTTTTACATGGTCAAGTATCAGTTCAAACAATGCAAATCCTTCATACTCCTCATATGCAAAATCAGGCGATGTCATAACCATACTTATAGACACGAGCGAACCACTCTCTCGAATGACTATAGATATAAATAGTGGTGGCTCCATGACAACGACATGATCCAATACTTCATGGTCATGATCCTATACCATCACATCAGGAAACCAAGGGCTCGTACCTTTTATCATAAATTTCGCCGCGAGTAATGGAGATACAGGAGATACCGTGACAGGGACTACTAATGGTTCATTCATAATTTTTGATAGCATCGCTCCGACAGCAAGCATAGCATATTCTACAACAGGATTGACGAGTGGTAGTGTATATGCGACAGTTACGGGATTAAGCGAAACTGTTATATGACAGAATGCTACAGGATATTTGTTTACAGGAAATGGAAGTTTCGTATTTACCTTTAGTGATCTAGCAGGAAATACGGGTAGTGTCACCGCAACAGTCACAAACATAAATATTACTCCCCCAGTCCTCGCCTACACCTGAACCACTCCAGTAGATGGAGGCTTCACCTGATGAACAACATTTCCATGACAGATAGATATTACTGAACTTAATCTCTGACAGTTTATCTGGTATCGAAGTGGAACAACCACCTATTCTCCTTACGATAGTGGACTTTTATTAATGATGAATCTAGATAATGTCTCCGCCTTATGAGAAAGTGGAACTTATATCAAAGATATTTCACAATATGGGAATGACGGGACAGGAATCAATCTTACACGAACAGGAAATGGAAAATGGAATGGTGGATATCTATTCAACGGAACTACGAGCTATATAGAGATACCCGATATGGATAGTATGGATGGAAAATCTGCACTAACCATGAGCTTCTGGGGGAGAAGAAATGCCACAAACAAAGGAGTATATTTTAGTAAAGATGGTGATACCAGTACCTTAGGTAATAGAGTATACATAGCTCATCATACCGATAGCACCATCTATTTTGTCTTAAGCAGTGGTGCAAACTCTTATGGATATTATGCATTGGCTAATGCGAATCTCCACATGTATACCATGGTTTTTGATGGGACTGCGGCTACTAATACAGGAAGATTAAAATGATATGTAGATGGAGTACAGGTCACTTTGACCTACAGTTTAACAATCCCAGCAACCACACCGACCAATGCATACAAAGTCAGAATATGAAGATATGGCGCTGTTTACGGTAGTGGACTCATGGACGAAGCTCGTATTTATAGTCGCGCTCTCACATCATGAGAAGTACGACAACTCTATATTTCCAACTTAGCAAAATACGATACTACGAGATGGACATTTACCACCTCTATATCAGGACTGATTAATAGAAGTTATGTGTATTCTTGACGAGCACAAGACCTCTCTAGCAATACCTGAACGATGATGACTCAGTCCGTTTTTATGGCTGCTCGACCGACAAGAGCACCGACACTTAAAAGTCCAACAAGTGGAACACGACTTACTACATGAACGGTAAATCTCCTCCGAACCTGATCTACAACCACAGGAGGACTCAGTGGATTTTATTATCAGATAGCAACCGACTCCTGATTTACTACGACGACGATTTCCGGGACAGTCGCTACGACATGAATCACAATTCTCTGACTCACAGACAATACCTACTACCGAAGAGTCTATGCTTTTGATACAGCAGGAGGTAGTGGATGATGGAGTTCTGGATGGAATTTTTGAGTGGATTTAATCAACCCTGTCCTTACCCGAACTTGAACTGCCGTAGCCGACAATGCCCGGATAAACACCAACTCATTTACTACTCAATTAGATATTAACGAAGCTAATCTCAGTCAGTTCACACGAGCACGAAGTGGAACGACCTACAATACCTACTACTCCAGTGGACTCCTTGCTATGTATAATTTTGATAGAGTGACTACGCTAGGAGAATCGGACGGAGCAATCAAAAACTGGTCGCAATATGGAGGTGTTGATGGAAGCTGATATGGATGAGTAGAATGGACAGGAAATGGAAAATATGGAGGAGCATATATTTTTGATGGGATAGATGATTATATAAATCTAAATAAGCCACTGATCACTGCTGGTAGTTTTTCAATTTCAATGCGAGTAAACCTTACTGGATATACGAGTGCCCAAAATTATGTGTTATTTAGTCAGACAGCTTTTATAGCTGCATATGCACAACAAGGGGGTATCTATGTCTTCTCTGCAGACGGAAGTAATAATACCGCTAGAGCTACTGCCCCTGTAAATGGTCAACGACAACATATCGTCGGGACATTTAGTACAAATAATGTATACATATATGTAAATGGTGTAGCGTGAGGAACTGCTGCAGGAGGTGGAGCAAATTATGCAGGAAGCACGACATATATAGGGACACGATATCCAGGTTCTTCAACAACTAAAGGATCCATTGATGAAGTTCGTGTCTTCAACCGTCAGCTCACCACAGCAGAAGTACAACAGCTCTACTATTCCAACCTAGCAAAATATGATACAGGGGAATGGTTATTCACTATCATACAAACAGGAGCTACGACAGATAGAGCGTTTCAATACACTTGATTCATCACTGACTTCGCAGGAAATACAGCAACAACATGAAGAACAGTAAATAGAGACAAAACCTGACCTTCAATCCCGACACTTCTCTCCCCGACAAGTGGAACATCACTTACAACAGGAACGGTTGATCTCCTCCGAAGCGGAGCTACATCTACAGGAGCGGGAATGAGCGGATATTATTATCAGATATCTACAGTTCCATCTTTTATCACAGTAATGATTTCCGGGACGGTAAATACGACAGGAGTGACACTTCTCTGACTTTCTGGAACTACCTATTATCGAAGAGTATATGCATTTGATATTGCAGGGAACAACTGATGACGAAGCTCGGGATGGAATTTCTCTGTAATTGATACCACTCCTCCAGTCCTCACTCGAACAGGAGCAACATCGCCAGCGGACAATGCACGAATCACAGCTAATTCTTTTACTACTCAGATAGATATCAACGAAACAAATCTTAATCAGTTTAAGCGAACACGAAGTGGAGTAGATTATCCTATGTACGATTCATGATTAGTTCTAATGATGAACTTTAATAATATCACAACACTGGGAGAAAGTGCTACAGTAGTTAAAGACCGATCATCGTATGGGAATAACGGAGTAGTTAATGCTGCGACATGGACATGAAATGGAAAACGAAATGGAGGATATATATTTAATGGAAGTAGTGATTCTATTGTTATACCTGATGCAAATTCATTAGACCTTTCCAATAAATTTACTTTATCAGCATGGTTTAAACTTACTAATACCACACAGACTAATAAGTATTTGATTGGAAAACAAAATACTGCCATGACCGATAGTGCATATGCTATCATATATAACTACTATAGTAACATGATGCAATTTTATACGACTACATCGCCTGTGGGATATCCAGCACACAATACTGATATAGCCATCAACAATACCAACTGGCATCATATCGTTTATACCTATGATGGAGCCATACTTAATGGATACCTGGACGGAACATCCGCAATAGCGCCCGTAAGTGTTTCGTTTTCTATAGCCGCAACACTTGGTCGTTTATTTGTTGGGAATCGGGATGTAGGAACAGCAAATAGTATAGCTGGCTCTATCGACGAAGTCCGCATTTATAATCGCGGATTATCTTCCTGAGAAGTCCTCCAACTCTATAATTCTAACCTCGCAAAATACGATGCTGACAAGTGGCTCTTCACTACAGTTCAATCATGATTCGCAGACTGATCGTACAGATATACTTGATACGCGATAGATAACGCAGGCAATAATTCTATGACAGGCAGGACTATAAATAAAGATACCATAGCTCCGACGACTCCTCTCCTTATCTCGCCGACAAGTGGAACCTCACTTAATGCACCTTCTTTCCTACGAAGTGGAGC
>CAYUVZ010000007.1:0-17496 GCA_964448265.1 uncultured Candidatus Peribacteria bacterium
TAAAAGACGATAAAGGCAATTATTATCGTATCGTACCGATGGAATTAGATTTCTTACAAAAGCATGGATTGCCGTTGCCGGAGATACATCGGCTGGAAAGGATTAAGCTAGGTTTTAAATTTAAATAAATTTTATTATTTGTAGACACAAAAATACAAGTGATTATACTATATGGAATACTGCGGTATAATAGCCACTAACAGGCTTCCAACGACTTATTAACATTATAATGTAAAAAGATTTGCATTCCTATATATAAATCCTTATAATAGATGTCGATTTATATTTTTCTCATTCCCCCATGAATATACATAAGATAGGCAAAAGACTCAGACAGCTTAGAGAGGAGCGCTGATTTTCTCAAGAGCAAGTTGCTCAGATGTTAGGCATTAGCAGAGTCAGTGTCATCAATGGTGAAAATGGATCTAGAGAACCCAAGATGAATGAATTGCTCAAGTATTCTGAGATTTTTGACATGAGCTTGGATGCTATACTTCTCTCTTCTGATTCCGAAGATCTTGTCGATATGACCCATTACAATGAGAGGAAATTCAAAAATCTCCTTCTCTATATCCTCAATAAATGCTGATCTAAACCTAATGTTTGAAAGACAGTACTGTATAAATTACTGTATTTTTCTGATTTTAATTTCTTTGAGAAGACAGGAAAGTATCTTACAGGAGTGCCATATATCAAATTACCTATGTGACCAGCCCCATACGACTTCGATATCTTGGTCAAAGATATGATAGACAAAAAAGAACTATTCGTGATTACGGCACCGTTCCATGATAAATATCAGCAGAGGTATATCCCAAACAAACTCCCAGAAGAAAATCTCTTTACAAGAGAAGAACTTGCTATCATGGACGATACTATTGAGAGTCTTTCTGATCTCAATGCTTCGGAAATATCCGAATATTCACATGGCGATGTCCCATGGAGAGAGACGCAGGATATGGGTATTATAGATTACAAATTATCTTTTAGACGCGAGCTACCATATTCAGTTCTGGATCAAGAGAAAAAATATGACGAAGTATCCTCTATGTTTCAAGCGAATGATGCTTTCAATTTTTTACTAGATGAACCGGATCTTTATGATGATTATAGGAAATAATTATATGTTTGGAGATATTGTTCTCGCAAATTTCCCCTTTGCTGAAGGCATAGGCAACAAAATCAGACCAGCACTAATTCTCAAGAAGGAATGAGTATCATATTTTCTGATGGGGATTACTTCCAATACCTCACATCAGCAGGAGTATGATTTTTTTGTAGCAAAAGATGCGAACAATAACCTTGTCGCTGATTCACTGATCAAGATAAATAAATTGTGATTCCTTTATGAAAAGATGTTGATAAAAAAGATCGGCATGGCGAGTGATATACAAGCCAAACAGATAAAGAAACTATTGATTAGATATTTTTCATCTTTATAGATATTTTCATGCCCGATTCATCGGTCCATATCATCCAAACATCCTGATGTAAGATTTCAGGAAAGAGTGGATAAACTTTCTATCAAGAATATGTATTATGTTTATTGTAATCATTGTGGCGAAGAAATGCTGTCAGTCTATCCACAAGAGAGTAAGTTCAAAGTATACTGCGAAGCCTGCTACAACAAAGAAATTTATTGATAAAATTATCACCATGCAAAAAGCCGTTTACGAGTTTATATCCAAGCAAACAAACGATCCGATCGTGGAATGGAAGACCTGCAAAGTTAGCGGGGAACCGTTCGCCATTTTTCAATCAGATGTAGATTTTTATGAAAAGATTAGTCCGACATTTAACGGAGTGAAATTTCCGTTGCCATCTCCTAATATGTGCTTTGAAGAAAGAAGAAGGGCCAGGGAGGTCTTTATGAATATAAAATCGCTCTTCAAGTCAACCTGTGCGAAGACGGGAAAACCCATAATCACGATTTACAACCCAGAACTTCACAAAACTATTTACAGTGGTCAGGCACGACGAAGCGATCATTGGAATCCTATGGACTATGGATTTGATGTCGATCCAAACCAGACTTTTTTCTCACAATACAAAAAACTTTATGATGCTGTGCCCAAAATAGCAATGGTGAATGATAATGGTACTAGCAGTGAAAATTGTGAATTTAATCACGATGTGGAATATTCCAAAGACTGCTATATGAACGCCGTCTGCCGGAAAATGAGAAATTGCCACTACAGCGTTAATATGTCTACCAACGAAGATATGGTCGATTCATTTTTTACCATGGAATCAGAAATCGGATATGAATGTCTCAATTCTTACAAAATATTCAAAGGATTTTTTATTAGGAATAGTAATGAATGCACCAATTGTTTGCGAGGGTATGACCTAGCGTCATGTCAGGATTGTATGTTTTGTGTAGGACTTCGTGGTAAACAATATATGATCTGGAACAAACAATATACCAAAGCAGAATATGAAATACAAAAGCAAAAAACCTATGAAAAGATGAGTACAAATATCCAAGAACTGCACGATCAATTTGAAACATTTCTCAATAGCTTCCCGCATAGAGCAACGAATACAATGAACTGTCACAACACCTACGGACAAAATCTCGTCAATGGAGAAAAATCAGTTTTTTGTGGAAATATCAAAAATCTTAGAGATATTAAATATATGTACTTTGGATGAGATACGATAGAGGATGCACAAGATTTAACGATCTGAGGACAACTCAAATTATGCTACCAAGGAATTGTTCCGGACTTTTCACATCAAGCATGTTTTACAATATTTTGCCGGTCTTGTACCAAGGTCTGGTACTCCGAAATGTGCCACCATTGCCAGGATTGTTTTGGCTGTATCGGACTCAAGAATCAGCAATACTGCATTTTCAATAAACAATATACAAAGGAAGAATACGAAAAAACTCTAGAACAACTCATCAAAAAAATGAAAGCTGACCCCGACTGACTCGGGGCAGGTTGAGAACGAGGGAAATGGTTCCCCAAAGAATTTTCTCCATTCGCATACAATGAGTCTTTCGCGTATTTTTACGATCCAGTAACCGAGCAAGAGGCATTGAAACTATGATATCTTCGAAGACCAAGAAAAGTAGAAGTTGATATTCCAGAAGGTATGGGAGTCCTCGATCCATCACTCAATCCTAATGAGGTTAACGAAAAAATGATTGCAAATAATACTATCATTTGTGAAATATCAAAAAGACCATTTAGAATCATCCCCAATGAACTCCAGTTCTATCAGAAATACCATCTTCCTCTTCCACGCAAACATCCGGATATTAGATTCCAAGAACGCTTGGAAAAAATCTCCATAGGTTCATTCCTCCACAGAAATTGCGATAACTGTGGAGTCGAAATGCTGTCAGTCTATCCTCAAGAGAGCAAGTTCAAAGTATATTGTGAGAATTGCTACAACAAAGAAATTTATTGATAAGCTATTTACCCATTTACTCCTTCTATGAAACTCTATCAGACCAATATCTACAAAAATATCACGATTCCCGTGCATCAAACATTTCAATTGATTGATATTTTTTCTGAGAGCAAGGGAAAGAAAACGATTACGCTCCAGGAAAAAAGTTCATTGACCTATCTTGTCGTGGGGAATAACGCAGACATTGATATCCAAGTCCTCACCTGATGAAAAAACTGTAGCGTGAATATCTTCTGATTATTTTTTTCAGACAAAAAACATCCCATCACCTGTGCATTGAAGACAGATATCCAGCATTCCCATGCATCGGCAGATATTCATTTAGTTTCATTCCTGTTTAACTGAGCGAAGGTTTCGATAGACGGATCTATAAATATTCTTCCTCATCTGCAACATATCCAAGCCCGTTTGCTAGAGCACAATGTGGTCATGGGCAAAGATGTCGTTATCAAGACGCTCCCCGGATTAAATATTTCATCCCATCATGTGCAGGCTAAACATGGCGCGAGTATTGACCAATTTGATGATCAGAAATTATTTTATCTGATGAGCAGGGGATTGTCCGCCAAAGATTCCCAGAAATTATTAATTCAAGGATATAGAGACACAGCATTGTCCATGTTTACAGATTTTCTGCCCAATGAAATTGACTCCATCAAACATCGCATTCATCTCATAAACGCCAGCCATGAAAAATAATCCCTTCAAACCTATGAAGCTCCTACTTCTCATCTGCGCTTTCGCGCTAGCAATTTTTCTCGCGATTTTTGTCCGTTCCGAAGGTTCATCACTTTCAAATATCCATCAGCAATATGTTTTCTTGCTCCCATGAGATCAAAATCTTTCAGTTGCGAAAAATTATATTCAAAAAAATATTTCATCTGATGTCTCATACGGGCTGATTCTCTTCGCTTCCTGATCGGACTACTTCATCCCCCCGACCACGGATAGCGGGACATTTCTCACCTATTTAAGCGGAGTCTCTGCCAATTTATTTTCAAGCTGAGAGACAAATTTCCAAAATCTGAATACATTGCTCGCACAAACCTATCAACCCGGAACAACATACCTCTTAGTCTCTCAATTTCCAATTTTAAATTCCAAATTACAAATCCCCAAATGATCCAAACTTTTGATGCTAAATCCAATGACTGATAAAAAATTTAATCCTGACCAAAAACAAGTCCTGCCTGTCTCTTCTACGCAAAGTCTACTTTTGTACGCCCTCCTTGGGCTTCTGATTATTCTATGAATTGGATTATAGAGACTAAAAACTTTTTACATTTTTCATCTTCTTCGTGGCCGATTTTTCTTTCTTAGCTCTCCCCAATATGCAAGGGCTCTACATCGTCTGGTATCTCAAAGTCATCGCAGTGATTACCATATTTGGCGTCAGTGTATTTTTTTTACTCCTTCGACGAATTAGACATTCCAGACAGAAAAACTTATCAGTCCAACAGCAGACATTCCAAACCGAAACTGAGCAATTATCCAGGGAATTATTGCTTCAGAAGCTTCAATCTGCCCATGATCAGCAGTTGGTCAAATTATTCGTTGAATATACGGAAAGATTTATTACAACTACGCCATACGCAGATATTCAAGAAATTCTCCACCACCAATGATTCACTTCACAGGAAGTAGAAGATCTGATTCAACTAGTGTACTGCGACGGGAAATTGTCTGAAGCCCTTACTCACAAAATCAAAAATCATTTTTAGCATTCATACTTTCACGCTATGCTACTAGATGTTGTCGATCAATATGATGATGCCAAGAAAGCCCTCTTTCACGATTTGCTGGAGAAGGTAATTTTGTCTGTTGCACAACATGAGGATCACAAAAAGATTTTATCTTTCCTGTGCAAAGTAGGTATCATAGATATCAATGAAGCTGACAAGGTAGTGACATTTGGAGTGCCCAATGAATTTATCCTCACTCAGGTCAAGAAATTTTTTTCCAAATCATTGAAAGAAGCTATCAACGAAACATACAATCCCCATTTCACGATCAAATTTGCCATGTATCCCAAATTCGCGACCAATCACAATGATCTCCTCATAGACATCAAAAAACTCCTCAATATCAAAGCAGATGTGAAATGACTCCATCAGGAAGTCAAAGAGACGATGAAAGAGGAGCTGTCAGGATATTTCGGGATTCTCTTTGATCCCAAATTTACCTTCGATACTTTCGTGGTCGGAGCAACCAATAATATCGCTTTTTCAGCTGCGAAGGCAGTGACAGACAAGCCAGGTCAGGCCTACAATCCTTTATTTCTCTACGGGACAGTGGGATTGGGGAAAACACATTTGATGCAGGCTATCGGCAATGAAATTATGCACAAATATCCCGACAAAGTCGTCGTCTATCTGCCTACAAGTAAATTAGTAGATGAAATCGTCACGGCATTGAGATGAAATAAACTGACCACTTTATTGAAAAAATTTGATGACGTAGATGTGCTGCTGATCGACGATGTGCAGTTTCTCGCAGAAAAAGATAAAACACAGGAAATATTTCACAATATTTTCAATGATTTTCAAATGCAGAAAAAACAAATTATTCTCTCTTCTGATCGTCCACCCAAAGAATTGCCTCATATCGAGCCGAGATTAAAAAGCCGTTTCGCATTATGATTAGTCGCCGATGTTAAATCACCCGATTTCGAGACCAGAATAGCTATTCTTCAGTCTAAACTCATGACCAAAGGAGAAGATTTGGACTTTGAATTCCTAGAAATCCTTGCCAAATATATCAAAGAAAATGTCAGAGAATTAGAATGAGCGCTAAATATTTTGCTGAGTAGAAAAGCTATTTTACATAAGGAATTAGCCCTAGAAGATGTCTATGAATGTCTCAAAACATTGGGCTATGCTCTGCAAAGAGAGATGACAACTACACAAGTGGCTATGCAAGAAAATACCAGAAATATGAAAAGCTTCGACGCGTTAGTCGAGATGGTCGCTAAATATTACAATCTCTCAATGCAAGATTTAAAATCTGAATCTAGAAAAAAAGAGATCACGAATGCTCGTCAAATCTTGATGTTGTTAGCGAAAAAATATTTTCATCGAACATTAGAAAAAATCGGTGACTATTTCTGATGAAAAGGTCATGCAGCGGTAATTTATGCCGTGAATAATATAGAAAGAAAAGTGAAGCATGATGAAGATATGAGACACGATTATGAAGTGTTTGTCGATCGGTTGGGAAAGTAGCTATGTCACTCTGAGCCCGCCACGGCGGGCGAAGAGTATAACAGTTATATCCTTCGTCCGAGAAGTCGGACTCAGGATGACAAAGGAATTAAAATCTATCACAGCTAAGATAGATTTTTTTGTAAAAATTCATCTGCTTCAGCGTGATTACTAGCAATCTCAGTATCAACATTAGTTGTCTTAGGCGTATACGCAGTTTCTACCATCAAACCTAAATTTTTAACCAGTTTTTCTGTCGCAGAATTTTTAGCTTCCAGGAGAGGATTGGCGATTCATTTCACAAGGGCGTCTTCATATTTTTCTGGTTCCTCAGGATCAAAGGGGCGAGTATTTACGAATGATAAAAATTCTCCTTTGTATTCATTAGTAATAAACCCTGGAGTTTCGATAGTTCCCTCTTCATTATATTTCGCTGAAAGTGCTTTGATTTTCACATTCAGACTTTTGCTCTGATCTGAAACTTCACCGTTGTCTAGATTGTAATTAAATCAGATTTCTTTGCTTCCATTCTTAGCCTTCCATGATAAGACATTATCTTCGATCGCAAAATCTGATGCAGCGATGCTTGGAAGATATTGCATAATGCTGTTGACTGCGGTGTTCATTGCTTTTCATTTCATGACCTTGTTTGAAAGTTCTACTTTGTCCTTATCTTCTTTTTCATACATACGCAGTTCTTTTTTGTCGACAATGCTGTTGTCTTTATCCTTCTTGAGGAACTCAGTAATGCTCTCAGCAGTCAGTAAAGAAGGCGTGTTGTCTTTGAGCGTGGACTCTTTGTTTACTTTTTCTACATTTCACATGGGGGGGTATGTTAATAATTAAAAATGAACAATGAACAACCCTTTGACTACGCAAAGGACAAGTGAATAATTTGTCATCCTGACCCCGACGAATTTCGGGGGAAGGATATAACTCAATTACTACTATTTAGTTATACTCTTCACTTCGTTCAGAGTGACATTTTACATTACAAAATTCTTTAATTCAAAATCGCGAAGTTCGTAATGAGATATCACGTTCCGATAATCACGATTCCAATCAACATGTAAACCAGCGTATTTTTTATACTCTTCATTTGATTGGGATCATCAGGTTTCATAAGTAATTTAATCGTCTGCACGATGATAAGGACCAAGAGTATAAGCGAAGTAAGTCCCAAAGTCCAGTTAATCACTTGATACAGAATGGGGATATTTTTGTCTTTCAAGATTCCACTTCAGATCTCTCAGAGATTAGTTACAGATTTCACGACATCAGCCTGTTTTCCATAGACAGCTTCTACGATTTGTTTAGCTCATATAATGATGAGCATACCGATCACATTTCGTCCAATCAGTGTTCATGCTTTTTTCTGTGCATCATCACTGGTACCAAAAATGAAGGTAATCACGCGAGTCAAAAGGATAATAAACATTGCTCACAGGACAAGGAAGATTGCAAATTTCAAAAATGGGAAAAGTATTTTTTCATACAAATCCTGAGCGACTAAATATCACTGGATGCCTCCCGTGGTCGGATTTAGAATATCAAAGATGGTATTTCCGATAAATCTTGCACTCACGATGACGATGATTCCAACTACTCCGAAAATCACATATTTAGTTCCTTCGGAAACGGCTTTATCATCAGTAGAAAACATCAATTTGTAAAAACCTATGATTGCAATCAAAATACCTATAATGATAATAAGTGGGACCAAGACATTCATCAATTTATCAAAGACAAGATTTTTCACTCCTTCAGTGCCCACTGCGCCTTCAGCTGAATCTAAATTTCCTTGGATAGATGAGATACTTCTATTTAACGCGGCATCAAATCTCGTTCACTTAACGACACCAAATGTCGCAGACCAAACATTATTTGTAGTGTCGGCATCTTGTATCCCTGCTCATGCAGTATCTAAGGTACATGTTACATTTTTTGTTCCCAGTGCTTGAGCGAAAATACTTTTTAAACTGATATTGATGCTCATTTGAGTCCCAGCATTGACGGCGAGGGTGTCGATGGTATTTGAAGAATAAATTTCTATATTCTGATCTGTCCATTCGCAAGACAAAAATCCTGCCGGAAGATTACTTTCATTCACCGCAGTATCTCCATGATTTTTGATAAGGAGAGAGAGTGTGGGAGTGGATCATTGTGCAATATCATTACCCCCACCCAAAAGTCAGACAGATTCATCAAGTGTTAGGTCTACTCCAGGGACAAGCTGATTCAATCCTGTACATACGGAATATTGGTAGGTTTGATAATTGCCAGTAATGATACCATTTACACAACTCAGCGAGGTTTGGAAACTACTACATAATTTAGGTCGAGTCGCTGTGGGTATAGACCATCATATCCAAGTATCTCCATCCAATTTCATGCCACCTGCAAATGTACAACTAAGTCATGTGCCTACTGAACAAGTAGGGTGTAATCACATCATTGGTCAAACTCCTGTCCACGCTGCTCATCATGTCCATTGACCATTCTGACAGTAAATATTATGTTTAAAACTTGAACAGCTAGCATTAGCACCGATGATGCTTTGTGTATATCATACGACAAAATCTCAGTTAGCTACTCACGTATTTGTTCGTGTATTAGTACAAGATAGTGCAGATAAGGGGGTACATCATGTATATAAAGGTGTTCCTGAAGACCATCCTAATCGATTTCCATTACTACTACATGTCATAGATATCGCCACACTATTGCACGATTGTCCTATATTTACATGAGGAGCAGTATATGCGGAAATTATTTGTCCAGAGTATGCAGTGGCATTGTTTATAGGATTAGTACAGGTAGGTGTTACTCAGGTAGGTGTTACTCAGGTAGGTGCTGCTAGAGATGAGCATATTGGATAGAGAGAGGCCTGATTTCAACCAGACCATGTTCAATTGATACAAGTTAATGTAATACTATGACACATCTGACCCGCAGGTACTTGTGAGCCTGTATAAGCTGTAATTGACTGTCCATTATTTACATAAGTATTTGTCCGTGTATTTATACATTGATTCCGATTTTGAGAAGTGCAAGATCCAAAAGAATACTGATTCACTTGAAATCCAGTAAATGCTCAGTTTATGCATTGAAAATTTTGGCTTGCTTGCTGACATGAAAAAGTCGGAGTAGCTTGTCCTATCTTATATAATATTTTATATGCCAAATGATTCGCAGAAACTGGAGAAGTACAATTTGCCCAGGTATGTGGTGTACATGAAGGATATTTATAAGTATTTCCATTCACTACAGTTCAGCTGACACAAGTAATAGTGCCCACTAATTGCGAACAAGATTGTGTATAGGTCGCTTGAGTATTGCTATATCCTGTGAGAGAGTGTCAATCTTGTAATGTAGAAGGTATCCATCATGGCAATAGCGTACAATTTGGTGCTGCAGATGCGACAGCTATCAATGAGAAAAACATCAAGCTGATGGCTCATATAATTTTGGCTGTGAGAGATGTTGTTTTGAAAGGCATGGAACTGATAGGAAGATTTAAAGAACGATAGATGTTAAGATGAAGATGAAGGCTAAGAATAAGAATGAAGGATAGCTATTTATACTTTCTTTTTAAATATATTTCAGACCAACATAATTTCCCTAGCAAGAGGGAGATGAGGGAGATGCTTCCATTGAGCGTAGAGGACAGCATACCTTCCTACCAACAACGCTAATCCTAGATCATAGGTCCGTATCGTAAAATCCACTTGAGCGATATACAACACACCACCCAAGATAATCACTCCGAGCAAATATTCAATCCAGATTCGTTTATTTTCTTTGACCGCATACAGAGTCATATATACTTCTTTCTGACTATTAATATGCTGGATGAGTGATTTTCTATTTGCATTCCTCATGAAAAGGAGTCCGACCGATGCAATGACAAACGTAAGAAATCCGGTCACATATCATCGAATCTCTTCAGGATTTTTGGTAAATAATTGATTCAAGACTTGTTTACTATGGTTGTGGATGAAATCGATATCTGACATCAACCCAGCGATTCTCAAGATGATTGCAATGAGCGCGATACTGGTAATCAAAGCATTTCCTGTCATACAGACAAGAATAAATCCTGTTCGCAGGATGATTGATTCTTTGATCCATCGATTGGGCCTGTCAAAACTATGCGCCTGATATCGGAGGACAATATTATACAGAGGGAGATATTTCAAAATAACATCCTTTTTGTTCCCTTCAATGGGCTGGGTTTCAAGTAATTCACCTCCTCATTTCAAGATCCTAATATCTGAAAGAATACTCACGATACTGATAAAGAGCATAAAAATTAAAATAAATATACTGATGGTATAGGTCATGTTAAATATTTGCAACGGCAGGAGGTAATTTCATATCCCTGCGAGTATTGCGATGACGAGGAGAAATAATGTAATATATCCAAATTTTACATATCCATGAATAAAATCTTTATCCGTCTGTGGGATATCCCGATTTCATTTTTTCAGCATAGCATTTACAAAAGGAGAAAAAAACAGCGCCGCTGCCAAAGACAGTTGAGTTTTGATATTGGAATCTGGTTTTTTGCTAAGTTCCTCCATGCTTATTTCTAATTTTTAAATCTCTATTTATTATTCACATCTGACATGATAAATTCCTTCTCCGAAGGAGAGGCGAGGATTTTTACCCCGACATGTTGATTACCAGCAAAGATCAATCATTCTCCGATACCGCAGGCAACCAATCTTTTTTGTTCAGCATCTGAGAGTCCAAGTAATTCATTCAGCGCTTTGATCGATGTCGTAGATTGTTTCAAAAGAATCTGCAACGCTGAATTAGATATGATAGGTTTTCCATACTTGCTTCTGACAAAGTCTTCAATATCCTGAGAGATGGTGGTAATCCCTAATCCGTATTTTCTCGCTCTCTTGGTGATTCCAAACAAGAACTCTGCTGAATTTTCATTTTGCAGCATAATCCAGGCTTCATCGCAGGCGAGTAATCTTTGTTTTTTCTGTGATCTGACTTTAGTTCGGATAAAATTGATGACATTGAACATCGCAGCTGTTTTCAACGCGTCTTCCAAATCTCTGATACTGAAGACGGTCAATTTGCTATTGATATCTACATTGGTGTAATTATTAAATACCTTGCCAAAAGTTCCTGTCACATATTTACTTAATCTGAGTGACAATTTATCTCCACCATCCATACCATCCAAGACATTCATCAGATCTCCCATGAGAGGGGATTGTTTTCATTCATAAGTATCTGCGTCTAGAGAAAATCATTTCAAACTATAGGTGCTTTGCAAAGCCTTATCTAGGACTGCCTCTTCTTCTGGAGTACATCCTCAGATCAAAGTTTTGATCATACCGATCAAACTCATAATCTGGCTTCTCAGCAAATCTCCTTTTCCATAGTCCACATCTTCTATTTTTGGTGGCAAATCAAATGGATTCAAAAACTGCTGTGAATTCGTCGCGATATTGATGTATGTTCATCCCACTTTTTCGCAGAGCGCCTTATACTCATTTTCTGGATCAATGATGATGACATCGATACCATTGAGTAAATATCTCATCACCTCCAATTTGACGGTAAATGATTTTCCAGCTCCAGAGGTAGCCAAAATGACGCTATTCATATTTGGCAATTTATGATCAAATCTATCGAAGATAACTAAACCTCCCGTGTGGACATTGATTCCATACAAGATACCCGTATCGCTGACCATATCATTGGAAATAAATGGAAAGCTGCCTGCCAATGATGTAGTGACTGCACTTCTCGTAATGCCTAATTCGTCGGAGCATATAGGAAGTCACGTAATAAATCCTTCATCCATTCTCTGAATCGCATTTTTGACTCTGATTCCATAGCCTGAAACTTTCTGTTCCAGCTTTTTCCCTTCTTCCTTCAATTTATCCTCAGTTTCTTGGTAGAGATTCAGATAGAAAGAATGTTCAAAATATCTCTCTTCACGAGTCATCAGTTTCTCTCTAATCATCTCGACATCTCTGTATTGCTGTTCCACTTCCACATCCATGGTAATCCCTTTGGACGCTGCATCATTAATTTCTGCTTTGAGCTGAGTGGCTCTATTTTTCAGCATGGATTGTATCGCACTATCATCTTCTGGATAAATAAACCAGCTCAAATCCCATTTTGCATGGAATTGGAAAATATCTCTCGTTCGGAGGGCATCAATGTAGGACGGATAGCTTTGTGCATAATAACTCTTGCCAAATAGCCCTGAAACATTGTATCCTGTGGCTTTGTATTCCCAGTATGAAGGGGCAATATGCGTCTTGTAATCTGAGATAATCGTGCTGTATTCTTTTTCGGTATCTTTGATGTACTGTCTGATAGCGCTGGTCAATTTCTGATCATCGTATTGGTCATCAGGCAGTTCTAGCAAGTATTTCACCTGCTCCTTGAGATCTTTATTTTTGATATCCTCGTTTTCTGGTGCTGGTGCTTTCGCTACCGCTGTAGCCCCAGCTCCTTTATGAGGGAAAAGGCTAGGGAATATCTTGGAAAATACATTGTCCAAAAATCCCAGCTTCTTCTCAGCCTGAGGAAACTCTACCACTGGATATCCACCGTTTGGAATGTATGCGGTGTAATTCGTGTCGTAGACTACGTTTTTGATTGCGTCAATCATGCAAATAATGCTAAATTGTTAAAATGTTGAAATGTTGGAATGTTGATGAACGGTAGATCAACTATTGTTTATCGTCCCGCCACGGCGGGGCATTCGTCTATTGTTTGACCATAGTAAGTATACAGAAAAACCCTCCCAGAAGCAAAAAAGAACCAATATTCCGCCCTATTTTGGGTTGAAAAAGGGAAAAATAGAGATTTGGTGTTGACTTCTGTGGTGAAATGGGTATGATGGGGGTCTAAAATAGAATGATTTAAATAAAATTAATAAAAATTAAAATAGGAGGAAAAAATATGAATATTATTTTATTGTCGATTGAACACACGATTTTTCAGATTGCTTGTGTTTGTGGTGGGCTTGTAAGTATAATAATTGGAGTTTATATTCTAAACAATGAAAAAAATAGAAGAGTTGCAGAAACAAAAAAACTGATTTTGGATTATATCCAGGCTTGCAACATCTATTTTGATGTAGTAACCCAATTAAAAGAGAGAAAAAGAGAGATAATAGTGGATGGAACACCAAATAGTCCAGTATCCATAGACATCCTAAAAGGAAAAGAAGGAATGTATATCTGTTCTGGGAGTTATGCAAAAAATTTTTATGTGCGAATTGAGATGGGGTGTCATTGCCTGCTTTTATGCAGAACTTATCGCTTAAAAGGTGAACATGTATATTGGGATAGAATAATTTCTGAAGAAACACTGTTTAAAACTGATTTCTGAAGAAATACAGCCAAACTTATTTAATTGAAAATATTAACTTCCGGGGGATATGAACACCGGGAGTTTTTTTAATAGGGCGATTACTAATCGCCCCTACGAATAAAAAATTTGTTGTTAATTGTAGGGGCGGATATCATCCGCCTCAATTTAAATAAAAAAACAGAGAGGCGATTACTAATCGCCCCTACGAATAAATATTATAAAAATTTGTTATACTACACCGCTTTGAATATTTTAAACTTTTGATTGCGGTGTAGTACGAGTAACAACGGTTATCATTTGGGATCTGCGTATTTATGGTTTGTTTGATTATTTGCGTTTCTCATAGCGGTTGGGTATATTAATCGTAGGGGCGGATATCATCCGCCTCAATTTAAATAAAAAAAACAGAGAGGCGATTAGTAATCGCCCCTACGTTTTTTCTACCTAATTTTACTTATAGATGTCTCATCTATATCACACTTTATTTAAAGCAATCACTCTTGCAGATCAGCGTATAAAATTTTTCCAATTTCATTTTTGGGGTAACATCAATATCTACCCACATTTTTCCTTCTATAAAACGCAGTAATTCTCTATAATCGACTATTTGGTTACCATACTTTTTTGCCACTTTTGTAGGTACGGTAACAGTAAGTGTATTCATTCCCATAATTAAGGAGTAAAGCATTGTCAGTATACTGATCTTCCTTGTTTTTTCAAGGCTTTATGATTTTCTACACTATACTCTCCGCCATTCGATCGATTTTGAAACCTTTGGATGCGAGATTGAGCTTGGGATACACGATGTCCATGAAATTTTTCAGACCTTTTCATTTTAAAATCACATTATATCTATATTTTCCAAACATTTTGTAAATCAACGGTGGGGTGGAATAAATCTCCATGTCTTTCAATCAGTATTTTTCTTTCAAATACAGAAGATCTTTGTAAAGCGCATCCACCTTGGTAAAAAGACTCTGCTCGATTTCATTTTTGTACAAAATGACCGCCAATTCAGCGAAAGGAGGATAATTATTTTCTTTTCTAAACTGATTATCCATTTCGTAAAAAGCCTGTTTATCCAGTTTGCAAGCGTTGCGAATGCTATAATGATCGGGGTTGAAACTCTGCACGATAAAATGCGGCGTAGCATGCTTCATAAATGCCTCATAGAGAAAATAGAAATTCCTCTCGGCAGAAGTATAATCAGGGATGTTTAATCCTAGGTCAGCATTGAGGAAAATCACCAGATCAAAAGGGAATCCTGTGATGGGGGTATCGAGCAACGATGTGCCAATTATTATTTGTGCTGACAAATTGTCTCAGATTTTCTCGAGAAGCTTAGTTATCTTATTCGGCGAATTCACAGTCTCGGACTCAATAATCAGCGAATCAGCGTTAAATTCCTTTTTCAGATATTCCGCTACTTTCTGGGTTCAGATACCAAATTCTTTGATCTTGCGAGAATTACATTCCGGACATGCTGAAGGGACAGTATATTGCGTTTTACAAATATGACACAAGCCGATCGTTTCTCCAGAGTCAATCCTGTGATAGCTAATACTGACCGAACACCTTTTACATTGGGGGATGTGACCGCAGTCATGGCAGATGATGCCGTTGGAGTAGCCCTTCTTGTTCACGAGAATTCAGATTTTTTTTCATTGTCCAAGATATTTTTCTATTCATTTCAATGTCAATTGAGAAAAATGCTGATCCAATTCTTTGGTCATATTTACCAAAAAAATGTCTTTCTTGAGTGACGAGGATTGTGTGTGTTCAAAGCGTTCATAATTCATGGGAAGTAGAATGTCAGATGATGAAGAAGACAGAAGATATCAGAGGATTTAAAATAATTATATTTTTAG
Source organism: uncultured Candidatus Peribacteria bacterium (assembly GCA_964448265.1). Classification (GTDB taxonomy): domain Bacteria; phylum Patescibacteriota; class Gracilibacteria; order Absconditabacterales; family Absconditicoccaceae; genus CAJBLF01. Next base: position 15,848 of record CAYUVZ010000007.1, read on the forward strand.
TGTTAGGGAAATAAAGGCTAAAAAAACTTTTTGATAGCCTCCACCAGTGGCTCATACTCTGTGATTTGGCTTATCTCCTGTTTCCATTCTCTGCTGCAGGGGATTCATTTGATGTATTGAAAAAGATGTTTCCTAAATTCTATGACAGGGGATCTCAGAAGATGATTAAGAGAGATGGGACGAGGAGAACAAACCCTCCCCAACCCCCTCCCTTGTCAGGGCGGGGCAGGCTGAAAAGTCTTATTAAGATTGATTTCAGGTGATGATTTTAATTCTTTGATAATTTTTTCCAAATCTTTCAATGTCGGCATGGAAATTTTTTTCTGATTTTGGAAATAGAGGTCACAGGCAACTGCCAAGTCCAAATGCCTCAAAATCGTATCTTTCTTTTCTTGAACAGTAGGGGAGTAGGGAGTGAAAATTCGAGGATTTCCGATAGCGGCTTGTCAAATCATCACGCCATCCAGATTTCATATTTTCTGTGCAATTTCTGTATAGGAATGTATTCATCCATTGCCGATAATTTTGCATTTTTTTCAAGCTCTTCATTTAATATGGTAGACAAAATCCCAGTCAGCATCTCAGGAATATATTTGTTTCACCGTCCTTGCGTGGATAGTAATCATATCGCAAATTTTGCTCGCTTCGAGGATAAATTCAGTTTGATTTTTTTTGTCAGCATCATTCAATCCCGTTCTGGTTTTGATGCTCAGAGGAAGTTTACAATTTTTTTTGATCGCCTGAAGCATGGCTAATGTCTTTGCCTTATCTTTCAGAAGCTCGCTTCATCAGCCCGATTTCATAATATTGCCCGCAGGGCAACCCATATTAATTTCTATCCCGACAAAAGAATCTGCATATTTTTTCTGGATATCCTTGATCGTCGCGATGAGATTTTTTTCATTGCCACCATGAATTTGTGCGATGACATTGTGTTGCCCCTTACTTGTTAAAAGGTGCTGGATAACTCACTGGGGACGGGCGATATATCCGTCTGCACTCATAAACTCTGTTCGTAAAAAAAGGATATCAGATGATTTTTTCAGATGATTTCAGTATTTTTCAAAAATCTCCTGCGTAATCAGACGAAACGCGCAATCAGTATATCAGTCCATAGGAGCGAGGCCGATTATCATCGGAGTTTTAAATGTTAAGTGCTAAATTTTAAGTAATTATTTGATGCTTTCTGCTTCTTGCTTTTAAGCTAAGATAATGTACGAAAAAGGAAAAATGAAACAAGCAAAAATATAGCAGAAGGGCGGGCCCATTTAGCTAATGTTTAACTAAAATAGGCTTGACTTCTTGACTGCGAATGCTAAATATAAGGTATTTATTTCTTATCATGTAAAAATGACCGAAATCAAAACAGACAATCTCGATCTTTCTGAGATAAATATTAATTGCAAAACAGAAGAAGAAATATGGAAATCTGAAACTACAAAAAGAATCCTAGAAAATATCATTCAGAATACACCTTTTGAGAAAAAACAAACGCATGAAGCGATAATAGATCTTGTCGCAGGAGGTGTTTTTTTAAAAAAGAATGAGGGCCATGTAAAATGGCTTATAGAGGCCTTAAGTAAAGATGAAAATTTGTAGATTCTATTTCAAATCCGCACAGTGGAGTTTGATGACCTCTGTGGGAGTAT